>NZ_VCDN01000013.1:0-60672 GCF_033949405.1 Xenorhabdus santafensis
GGCGATGGCGGCAGCGACGGCCGCTTTGCGCGGGTCGACATCTTCTGCTTCCGCAGTCACGGTTGGCTGTGGAGCCGGCTGTGGCTGAAGCTGTTCCGCTTTTTTGGCCTTAGCGCGGGCAATGGCGGCAGCGGCTTTGCGCGGGTCGACAACTTCCGCTTCCGCAGTCACGGTTGGCTGTGGAGCAGGCTGTGGCTGAAGTTGTTCCGCTTTTTTGGCCTTAACGCGGGCGATGGCAGCAGCGACAGCCGCTTTACGGGGATCTGGCTTATCGTCTGCATTATTTGGCAGTTCATTCGGTGACGCTGTCACTTCTGCGCTTTGAGACGCTTTTTTCGCTTTTGCTCTGGCTATTGCTGCGGCAAGAGCTGCTTTGCGCGGGTCATCGCTTTCAACTGATGTGGTTTGTGCATTCACTTCAGAATCAATTGTGATCTGTTTTTCTGCCTTACGGGCACGTAACTGCTCCTTTCTGGCCTTACGTGCTTCTATCGCTGCTGCATTATCTGGTGATTGGCCTGCCTGTACTATGATGGATTCGCCAGCCGTATTTTGCTTTTCTTTCGCACGGGCAAGGGCAGCTTCTACTGCATTCTTATCGCTGCTATTAATTTGGACGGCGGATTTTTTATGCCGTTCCTCTCGCGCCAGTTTTTCTCGTTCCATGCGAGTTTGTTTGGCCTCAAAGCGAATTTTAGCTTCCGCTGAACGGCGGGACTCTGCATCTATAGCCCGAATTTCCGCTTTTTCTTGTCGATAATATTGAACCAGCGGAATATTGCTTGGGCATACATATGCGCAGGCACCACATTCAATACAATCGAATAAGTTGTGATTTTTAGCTTTATCATGTTCTTGCCCACGGCTGAACCAATAAAGTTGTTGGGGCAATAATCCGGCTGGGCATGCTTCAACACATAATCCACATCGGATGCAGGCTTCTTCGATTTCTTTAGGTTCCATTTCCTCGATTGAAGGAGCAAGAATACAGTTACTGATTTTTACAATCGGCACATTCAAATCGGGTAGGGTAAAGCCCATTAATGGGCCACCCATAATGACCATTTGTTCTGGATTAGGTTTAAATCCAGCCTGCTGCAACAAAAAGCTCACTGGTGTTCCGAGACGTGCCCAGAAATTGCCCGGAGATGCCACCGCTTCCCCTGTTACAGTCACAATGCGTTCAATTAACGGCTCTCCATCAATAATGGCGCGTTTGATAGCCATTACTGTTCCGACATTTTGCATAAGAACGCCAATCTCAGAAGATCTGCCGCCAGAAGGCACTTCTTTCCCGGTCAGGATCTTGGTCAGTTGCTTGGCTCCACCTGATGGGTATTTTGTCGGGATCACCCGCACAACAATCGATTTATCGCCATTAAGTGCGGCATTCAAGGCATCAATGGCTTCGGGCTTATTGTCTTCAATGCCGATTAGCACCTGTGTTGGGGCAAGCAGGTGCATCAAAATACGAATGCCTTCGATAACTTCATTGGCATGTTCTTGCATCAGACGATCATCAGCCGTGATATAAGGTTCACATTCTGCTGCATTAATGATCAATGTCTTGAGATCGTGTCGGCTGCCATTTAGCTTTGTCGCGGTTGGGAAACCGGCGCCCCCCAAACCTGCAATTCCAGCCTGATGAATACGCTGTAACAATTTATCAGCATCAAGCGTTGCATAGTCAGCGGTCTGAATTCGCTCTCCCCATTGATCTTTGCCGTCAGGGTGCAAACTGACACACAACTCTTTCAATCCGGAGGGATGTGCGGTGACGCAAGGTTCGATGGCAGCTATAACGCCAGAAGTCGGCGCATGCACAGGTACAGTCCGGCCAGTTCCAAACGTTAATGGCTGACCTTTCAGTACGACATCGCCAACTTTAACCAGCAATTCACCCTCTGGCCCCAAATGTTGTTGCAGAGGGATAATCAATTCATCCGGCAATGGCGCATTGCGCAAAGGTGTGCGGCTGGATTGCAGCTTCATTTCTGGTGGATGGATGCCACCTTCGAAATCCCAAATTTTATTCTTGTTGAGTAAGTTGAATAGATTAAACATTGCCTTCAACCTCAACAGACTTAACAGGAGAGAACAATGCAGGTTCTGATGCTACGGGAATGTTTTTTACCGGAATCGTGTTTAAATTCCATTTCCAATTTGCTGTAGTGGTAGCGACGGGGATCATCGTAATGCAATCCGTTGGACAAGGGGCGACACACAGGTCACACCCGGTGCAGAGATCTTCAACAACAGTATGCATGGCACGGTTTGCACCAATGATGGCATCAACAGGGCAGGCCTGAATGCATTTTGTGCAACCGATGCAATTTTCTTCATCAATAAAAGCAACTTTTCTGGCTGGATTTTGAATGCTCTCATCTCCATCCAATGGTTGTGGATCAACACCCAGCAACTCAGACATTTTGAGCATAACTTGCTCCCCGCCGGGAGCGCATTTATTGATCATCTCACCATTATTGGCAACCGCTTCTGCATAAGGGCGGCAACCAGGATATCCACATTGGCCACACTGGCTTTGGGGCAATAAATTGTCGACCTTTTCAACAATCGGATCTTCTTCTATTTTGAAACGACGGGCAGCAAATCCAAGAATTAAACCAAAGGATAATCCGAGCACACCCAGCACGCTGATAGCAATCCACAATGACATCATCAGAATTTCACCAAACCACTAAAGCCCATGAATGCAAGGGACATTAATCCCGCAGTAACCAGCCCGATAGATGAGCCACGAAAAGGTGCTGGTATGTTGGCAACAGCCAGACGTTCACGTATGGCGGCAAACAACACCATGACAAGGGAGAAGCCGGCAGCGGCACTAAAACCGTATATGGCAGACTGCAAGAAACCGTGGGATTGGTTCACGTTAAGCAGTGCGACACCGAGTACAGCGCAGTTGGTTGTAATCAACGGGAGGAAGATACCCAAAAGCCGGTAAAGGGTTGGGCTGGTTTTGCGAACTGCTAATTCCGTAAATTGAACAACAACCGCAATAACCAAAATAAAACTTAAGGTGCGTAAATAAGTTAAATCAAGAGGTACAAGAATAAAGGTGTTTATCAACCATGAACTGATGGAAGCCAGAGTCAGAACAAATGTAGTGGCAAGACCCATGCCAATGGCTGTTTCGAGTTTCTTGGATACGCCCATAAAAGGGCACAGGCCCAAAAATTTTACTAGAACAAAGTTATTGACCAACACAGTGCCAATAAATAATAAGAGGTATTCAGTCATTGCTATACCTGAAAATAAGATGCTGGAAAATGAAAAATTGCTATATGGTCTGAATAGAAATACCCCACTTTCGGTGAGGCAAGCGGGGCAATGATAACAATCAATTGTGGGGTGTGTTATCGATCTTGTGTGAAAGTCATTTTTACCCGATAAGAGCGTTTTATATAAGGGACAAAAACAGCCGCTGCCAGTAAAGGCCATAATAAGGCACGTACTGCCATTTCATCGGAAATGGGTGAAAAAGCAAATGTTTTTATGGCAATTAGAATAGAAAGCATAAGCCAGATAATAAACATGCGAGGAAAACGTTTTGAGCGAATAAAAAGCAATTTTAATATCCACACAGTAAAGCACCACATTATCGCCGTGGTTAATATCGAGATATACCACATGGCAGTGAAATTGTCGTTAACTTGATGAATTAATTCACTTTGTTGGATAAAAGTCATGATATATAGCACCAGCATTAAACTGGCGGCAATTAATGTCATGATTAAATAAGCAGCAGGCGCTAATAACCAGCCATTGATACGATAATAATCATTGGATTGATACATAAACAAACCTTCATTCCATAATGAGTGTTTCGAAACAAGAAAAAGATAGTAGCACAGGAGTCGGGATTATTTGCTAACGTGTGATAGACAGAGGCATTTTCTGATATCTTGTTATCTGTTCATGATGTTTACTATCTTGTTATGTTTACTCTCAGTGGTATTACGATAATTTTCTAGAGGCTGTTATGAGTGATTTTGTGAAAGTGGGTTTGGTTGGTTATGGCTATGCAAGTAAAACGTTCCATGCGCCTTTGATTGCAGGAACGACAAATGTTGAATTGGTTGCTATTTCCAGCAGTGATGCAGAGAAAGTGAGGAAAGATTGGCCGGCAGTATCAGTTGTTTCTACCCCAGAAGCACTGTTCAACAATCCTGACATTGATCTTATCGTGATCCCAACCCCCAACGATACACATTATCCACTGGCACAGAAAGCATTGGCTGCAGGTAAGCATGTTATTGTCGATAAACCTTTCACCATCACGGTGGAACAAGCGGAATCATTGAAGAAACAAGCAGAAGAAGCCAATTTATTATTATCGGTATTTCATAATCGTCGCTGGGATTCTGGTTTTTTGACAGTGAAATCACTCATTGAAGAGAATACATTGGGAGAATTGAAATATTATGAATCCCATTTTGATCGCTACCGTCCGGCTGTTCGTCAACGCTGGAGAGAATCAGCAGGGATAGGGGGCGGAATTTGGTACGATTTGGCACCGCATTTATTAGATCAGGCTGTCCAGCTTTTTGGTAAGCCACAGGCAATCACTGTTGATTTAGGTATGATCCGGCCGAATGCGGTAACAGCAGACTATTTCCATGCCCAATTGAATTACCCTGATTTAAAAGTTGTCTTGCATGCATCAATGCTTGTTGCTGCGGAATCGCCTATCTTTACCTTGCATGGTATGGCGGGTAGCTACATGAAGTATGGTTTGGATCCGCAAGAAGAATGTTTAAAAGCCGGAGAAAGACCATTGCGAGCTGATTGGGGTTATGATGCACGGGATGGAGTTGTGACGTTGTCACAAGAAGATGATTTGGTTACACACGTTATTCCAACGATACCGGGTAATTATGGCATCTATTACGCTGCTATCCGTGATGCGATTTTGTTTGGGAAGCCGAATCCCGTAACAGCCGATGAAGCCATTCTGATTATGAATCTCATTGAGGCAGGGGAAAAATCGGCAAGGGAACAGCGTACGGTTCTCATTGATTAATGGCTCTCATCTGACCGTCTGCCAATATTCATTGGCCACCAGCCGTTACCGTGGCCAATGAATACGTGATTAGGTTATTGTTTAGTTGATAAAGCAAGGGAAGCATTTTATGAATTTGCTGCAAAAATTAAGAATTGATCCTTTCTTGGTCATACTGATAACAGTCGTCATTATTGCCTCGTTTTTCCCTTGTGAAGGCGAAGTGAAAATAGGGTTTCAGTACTTAACGGTAGCTGCCATCGCATTATTGTTTTTTATGCATGGTGCGAAATTATCCCGTGATGCCATTTTTGCGGGCATCGGTCACTGGCGGCTGCATTTGGTGATTTTTAGCAGTACATTTATCTTATTTCCGATACTGGGCATGGGCTTGCATTTTATTGTGCCAGAATGGATGTCACCAACTGTTTACATGGGGTTCCTTTACCTTTGTGCCTTGCCTGCCACTGTTCAGTCTTCAATTGCTTTTACTTCGGTGGCAAAAGGTAATGTAGCTGCCGCAATATGCAGTGCTTCTGCTTCAAGTTTATTAGGAGTATTCCTTTCTCCTTTGCTGGTGGGTTTCTTGATCCAAACTCATGAAGGCGGCGCACATACTGATACATGGAAGGCTATACAAGATATTATCTTACAATTGATGGTGCCTTTTATTGTTGGGCATTTATCTCGTCCCCTAATAGCCGCTTGGGTAGAAAAGCATAAAAAATTGGTCAATATGACTGACCGTTCTTCTATTTTGCTGGTGGTGTATGTTGCATTCAGTGAAGCGGTAGTCGAAGGGATCTGGCATAAAATAGATGCTTATTCGCTGCTTATCATTGGTGTTGTGTGCTGTGTATTATTAGCCATCGTCTTGGCTATTAACATATCTAGTGCCCGTTTGCTTGGGTTCAGCAAAGAAGATGAAATCACGATTGTATTTTGTGGCTCGAAGAAAAGCCTCGCGAATGGAGTACCGATGGCAAATGTTTTATTTCCTGCCTCGATGGTGGGGATTATGTTGCTGCCATTGATGATTTTCCACCAGATCCAATTGATGGTTTGTGCGGTGATTGCCCAACGTTATGCGCTACGTCCGGAATTCAATAAAGAATCGAAATCCAAGAAGGCAGAGTAATTATCTGCCTTTGCAATTAATAAGCGTATTATCGGTTTGCCACTTTGGCTTTCAGTGCCTGTTTTTCAGCTTCGCTGAGGAAAGCTGTTGTTAATCCGTTAATTTGTGCCTGGCGAATTTGCTCTGCTGACAAACCTGCTGCTGGTGCAGCAACATGATACTCATGGCGAATTTCAATCCCTTCTACCGCAGGGTCATCGGTGTTGATTGAAGCCAGAATGCCATGCTGAAGGAATTGTTTTAGGGGGTGAGCCTGCAAAGAGGCGACAGTGCTGGTTTGCAGGTTTGATGTTAGGCAGGATTCAATACCAATACCGTGTTCAGCTAAATAATCCATCAAGGCTGGATCAGTAATCGCTTTGACACCATGACCAATGCGTGTTGCACCCAAATCCCGAATAGCATGCCAAATGCTTTCAGCTCCTGCAGCTTCCCCTGCATGTACACTAATGTTCCATCCAGCATCGCGTGCTTGCTTAAAGTGCTGTTCAAAAAGATGGCCCGGGAACCCTAACTCATCACCGGCCAGATCTAATGCCGTGATATGTTGTTTATGGGCGAGAAGACCAGCCAGCTCTTGAGTGCACGCTTTTTCACCGAAAGTTCGGCTAAGGATACCAATTAAACGGATCTGAATATCATGTTGCTGGCTGGCGGAGCGGATACCGTCGATAACGGCTTCTACAACACCTTCAACCGGCAATTGATGTTTCATGGACATGTAATAGGGAGAGAAACGCAGTTCTGCATAGTCCAGCCCCGCGTTGACGGCATCTTCAACGTTTTCAATAGCAACTCTGCGGCAGGCTTCCAAATCAGCCAAAACAGCAACACCCCAATCCAGTTTTTGGAGGAAGCTAACGAGGTTGGGTTCGTTCTCAATAATTTGAACATGAGGACGTAATGCTTCCAATTCATAAGCAGGAAGAGAAAGGTTATGTTGACGGGCGAGGGCCAAAATAGTTTCAGGGCGAATGTTACCGTCCAGATGACGGTGCAAATCAGTTAAGGGAAGCCGTGTATCGATCATTTTTTTATCCTTTTTATCAAAATTTGGGTATACAAAAAAGCCAGTCAACGTATTGACTGGCAAGAAGATTCTTATAGAGAGAGAGCCGAATGGGGTCCCGATTATTCGTTTATAGTGGCTGTCACCAAACCTTTCACTTATTCAGCGGCAGGTTGTTCAGCCTCATCATGCTGATTTTGCTCACCATCTGCCCCATCATAGGAGTCAGCAAGGCCATTATCAAGCAGGAATTGATGCAGGCTGGACTCTTTGCCGTTTAATTCAACTTTGTCATTTGAATAGCGGAAGTTAAGGCCAAGTACATTATCTTTATCCGTGATGTACTTCTCGCCACCTTTGGCAACCATTTCAACGGAGAGCGTAGCCTGGGCTTCAGCAGCCGCTTTGTCTTTGCCATCTAACTCATCAGCCTGTGCGATAGACTCTATCAGCATAGCTTTAGGAATATTGATACGCAGCGACAAATCTTGAACCAGATTACGGATCATCTCTTCAGGAGGCATGGTATTCAAAGTATCTTTATTTTCAGGGATGTTTTGCAAGGCAAGTTTGAAATCTACCATGCTTTCACCCTTGCTGTTTTTCCAGCTGAAAGGAGAAATGCTGAACTGCGGGCTTTTATTAAAGAGCAGGTGAGCATTATTGAGGATAGCGTAAGTTGTTACATCAGATGATAGCTCGTTGGAAGAGAGTGCGTCTGCTATTTCATCATTGTAGGCTTGGGTAAACTTACGTACCGACGGGCCATCTAACTTTTCCATTTTCAGGGTAAACTTACCTGAACCCAAGTCGATGTTTTTAATTATCATGCCATCAACACTGTAAGCCAGTTTAATGTTCAGGTTATTTTTATCTTCGGACAAGTCAGAAGCGATATTGAACCCTTTCATGGACGTTTCTTCATTATTTGCCCCACGAACGGTAATTTCACCAATGTTATAGTTCTGATTGCCGATATAGAAATCGAAATCCCCTTTTTTATTATCCCCTGTAAAATTAATGTTTTTCAGGGTAATCGCTTCATTTTTTTCAGGCGCAGTGATAGATAGCTCATCACTTTTGATCTTGAATGAGAATGAACTTAAGTCACGGCTGGTTTCAGCACTGATTTTCGCTCCTGAGAATGAGAAAACGTTTTTTTTCCCATTTTTTAGTGTTCCTGTATGATTAACAGGAATAAATTCCATGTCGGTTGAAATGCTCCCTGTGTAACCAACACTGGTATTTAAGTTCAGTAGCGATTTCCCGTCAGTAATCTCAAACAGCTTTTCCAGCTCTTTATTTTTTTCAAGTTCAGCATGAAGCGTTGCCATCTTAGGCATTAAGTTGAACTTTTTCAGATTTTCAAGAGGGAATGGCCCATGATCAATGGTGGATTTGAAGATGACTTCTTCATTGGGTTCAATGCCAACATTTTTCACTCCCTTTTTGACGTTCAATACTAAATTGACATCAGAGCTGAAAACGCCGCGTTTAAAATCTTTTGCCTGTAATTCAATGCCGCTGTCAGGAAATGCATTTTTCAGTTCACTGTTTACATTCTTGACATACTCATTCAAATTATCTTCGATTTTCTTACCCGTGAGCCATGATGCACCACTCCACACAACACCTAGTGCAACAACAACACTTACAGCTACTAACGATTTTTTCATGTAGAAATCCCATCCTTTTTAACGCACATGAAACGATAAATATTATGCGTTTTGTATTTATGTCGATAATGGTCGTTAAGTGTATAGCCTATCTAAAATATTTTTAATCGGTTTCTACTAAAAATTTTCTTTTTCACCGATAAAGATAGGTATAACCATTTGAATATAAAATAATTAGTTGGATACCTTGGCTAGCTTCCCACTGCCTTGAATAATCACGGCTTGTTCTATAGCAGATAAGAAAACTGATTCACCTGAGAATAGTCTTAATTGCTGTTTATCCGTACTGATATCCACTTGGCCTTCAAAACAAAACAAGATTGACGCGGAATCATTCACCAATGTGATTGGCTGTTCCTGAACAGCATAAACAGAAAAGCAAAAGTCATTGACGGGAACAGGATAATTCAGAGCGCCTTTTTCCTGTTTTGGGAGCGTCAGCAAAGTATTGGCAAATTTTGGTATAAAGTCCAGATTAGCCATTAATTCAGGTACATCGATATGTTTACTGGTTAAGCCTGCCCGCAGGACATTGTCAGAATTTGCCATAACTTCAAGCGCAACACCTTCAAGGTAAGCATGGGGAGTGCGGGCATACAGGAACATAGCCTGCCCGGGTTCTAATTCAACGACATTAAGCAGAAGCGGAGAAAACAAGCCGTTATCATCAGGATAGAAAGCTGTCATTTTTCTGATGGTATCCCACGGTTCCCCTTGATTGCTGTTTAGCGCAGATTTCAAGACAGCAATCGCCAAATGCTTTTGATCACCTTGCATATTCAATAACTGGGAAAAAAGAAACGACAGCGTTTTCTCAGATGGGTGCTGGAGGAATGTCTGAATATCAGGATGTGCAGCGGAAACAGAAGCCAGTAATTGGGTTATTTCAGATAAAGGGCGAAATGCATTCATGGCCTTGAAGGGCGTTAGTGCATACACTAATTCAGGTTTGTGATTATCATCTTTATAATTACGCTGCGCTGAATCTACAGGAATACCTGCTGAATTTTCTTTTGCAAACCCGATTTCCGCAGATTTTTTATCTGGATGCACTTGGATAGAAAGTGGTTGGGCTGCGCACAATACCTTGAACAAAAAAGGCAGGCGTTGGAATTGATGCGCGGTTCGTTCTCCAAGGTGTTTCTTTGGGTCGCTGGCAATCAGGGCATTCAAAGTGATCGTTTCGCCCGTTTGGGGATCTGTCACCAATGAACTGCTTTTCGGGTGTGCTCCCATCCATAGTTCTGCCATTGGCTGATTATCAGGGTTATCAATACCGTAAATATCTGTCAGTGCGGTTTTGCTTCCCCAATCATAGTGTTGAATGTTGTTAATCATTTTCAGCATGGCATAATTTCCTGTAATAAAAAATAACTTATTTATATGACAACAATACAATAAACACGGTTAGGTCGCATTATCGATAATGAATTTATGGCATTATGGAGAAATGCCGACTAATTTATCTGCAAAGTTTGTTCCGGCGTATTCAATTATTCTGTTTGCTAAGGAGATAGTAATGGCAGCCACTCGCATTGAAAAAGACTCAATGGGACCTATCGAAGTACCTGCTGACCAATTATGGGGAGCGCAAACTCAGCGCTCACTGGAGCATTTCCGCATTTCTCAGGAAAAAATGCCTGTTGCATTGATTCATGCTCTTGCATTAACTAAACAAGCAGCTGCAAGTGTCAACATGGATTTGGGCCTTCTGCCTAAAGAACGTGCTGATGCCATTATCGCTGCTGCAAAAGAGGTGTTAGACGGCAAACACCCAACAGAATTCCCTCTTGCTATTTGGCAGACCGGTTCTGGCACGCAAAGCAACATGAACATGAATGAAGTGTTGGCCAACCGTGGTAGTGAGATCCTTGGCGGTCAAAGGGGCAATGAGCGTTTGATTCACCCTAATGATGACGTCAACAAAAGTCAAAGTTCAAATGACGTATTCCCAACTGCGATGCACGTTGCGGCTGTTATCGCAATACGCGAGCACCTTCTGCCAGAATTGCACGTACTGCAAAAAACATTGGCAGATAAAGCAGAAGCGTTTAAGCATATCGTAAAAATTGGCCGTACTCATTTACAAGACGCAACCCCTCTGACTTTAGGTCAGGAAATTTCAGGTTGGGCCGCTATGCTGGCGTATAACCTGAAACATATTGAAGATAGCGTTCCTCATGTGTGTGAACTGGCTCTGGGTGGTACTGCTGTAGGTACTGGCCTGAATACTCACCCTGAATATGCAGTTCGCGTTGCGAAGAAAATCGCAGAATTGTCAGGTCAGCCTTTTGTGACTTCACCTAACAAATTTGAAGCACTGGCAACTTGTGATGCACTGGTTCACTCACACGGCGCATTGAAAGGTCTGGCAGCATCACTGATGAAAATTGCTAACGATGTGCGTTGGTTGGCTTCAGGCCCTCGTTGCGGCATTGGTGAAATCTCCATCCCTGAAAATGAGCCAGGCAGTTCAATCATGCCAGGTAAAGTGAATCCAACTCAGTGTGAAGCCATGACTATGCTTTGTGCTCAAGTCATGGGTAACGATGTTGCCATCAATATTGGTGGTGCATCTGGTAACTTCGAACTGAACGTATTCCGCCCTATGGTCATTCATAACTTCCTGCAATCTGTACGTTTGCTGGCGGATGGTATGCGTAGTTTCAATGAGCACTGTGCAATTGGTATCGAACCTAATCATGATCGCATTACTCAATTGCTGAATGAATCTCTGATGCTGGTAACAGCATTGAATACTCATATCGGATACGATAAAGCAGCCGAAATTGCCAAGAAAGCCCATAAAGAAGGGCTGACTCTGAAACAGTCTGCAATGCAGTTGGGATATCTGACTGAAGCTGAATTCGATGAGTGGGTTCGCCCAGAAGACATGGTTGGCAGCATGAAGTAACTTTGATGGTCTGATGACCGAGAGTTGTGCCATGAAAGCCGGAGTAAATTATACTCCGGCTTTTTTACATCTTAGTTTTATCGATAAATTAAATCTCTCGATAAAGATGCAAGCGAGGAATAACCAGCTCAAGTGGTTTAGCTTTAGGTTTAAATCTATGCTTTATCGCGTTGGCATTATAATTCGGTAACGTACCGATTTTAGGTTTAATTTCACACTCTTCTGTATAGAAGACTATAACGGGGAGCGGGCAAGCATATTGAATTTGTTTTTGTTGTTCTGAATACCATACTCGGGTAATGGGTTGTACTTTTACTGGTCGTTTGATTTTTAATACGGCATCGTCGGGAAGTTTTTTAATGTCAGTAATTTCTAATTCTACCAGTGCTGACCATTGCTCACTGGAGTAGGGAGGGACAGCTCGCCCGGCGTTATAGCTTTTTTCCAGCCGTTCTAGAATTTGTTGTTTAGTTACTTTATTAATGATGTTTTTATTGGCCCAGCCAAAGTTGATGGAATCAGGGTTCAGCAGGGGAGTAATGGTACGATAAGCATTAAGCGTAATTAAACCTCGCAAATGATTATGAACAAATTCAAATCGTTGCTCTTTACTGATGCCAGATTCTTTTGTGACGATATTTTCCAGCTCAGTTTTTAGTTGATTTACCTCATTAATTACTTCGATGGCTTTTTTATATTGCTGGTGGCTGACGGAAAAACATAATGCACCGGGAAGCCGGCTTGCTGCTTTGCTGCTGATATTGGGATTGTTGTGATGTATAAACAACTTTTGATAAAAGCGTAACCCTAAGTCGAGCGCTTCGCTGCCTTGTAGGGGATCGACGATAATTTCCGTTATTTGCTCATGCTCTTCGCCTTTCTCGATCTGTGGTAATTTAAATACCCGTGCATCAATAATAGGATAAAGAGTCAATAACTCGATGAGCTCAGACAACTTTTCTTCCTGTTTCTTGAAACAAGTTGTCATTGATTCTATTGAAAAGTATTTGTTCATTGCTGTTCTCACCAGTGATGCTTATTGTCTTTTCAACGACAATTTATTATTAGTTACAACATACTGTTATCGCCTCAGTATAAACCCATAACTTCAGAACCTCCACAAAAAATCAAAAAAAGCCAAATAGGATACAATAAAAAAGGGCGTCTATTGCCCTTGAATTCAACTTTATGGTAAAAAATTAAATCATAAATAATTAATCAAAAAATAAAACCAGGGTTAAACATAAGAAATACTTTTCACTTATTTTTCATTCTAGATTATCTCATATTAGAATGAAATCGACTACAAGGCAGTGCAATATGAAAAGAATAGTCAAGCCTGTGAATTCCTTTAAAAAGGTAATCGACGCATTATTGCCATATTCCGAATTAATCACGTCTGATTTACAAACACAAGGGAGATTAATTAAAATTGAG
This sequence comes from Xenorhabdus santafensis, assembly GCF_033949405.1. Lineage (NCBI taxonomy): Bacteria > Pseudomonadati > Pseudomonadota > Gammaproteobacteria > Enterobacterales > Morganellaceae > Xenorhabdus > Xenorhabdus santafensis. Next base: position 13,198 of record NZ_VCDN01000013.1, read on the forward strand.
AATGAATTTGCTAAGTTTTTTTTATTGGATCATGGTTATGTCAATTTGCACAGAATAAATGAAGATTTAATCATATCGACGGTTTTTTCACCTTATATTATTGGTCTTTCATTCTATCCAGGTGCGGAAATCTATTATTCCATCGAAATGGGTCTGCATTGCAAAATGTATCAAATTCCTAGAGTTACTGCATTAAACTCCATCAAAAAGTACGATCTATACAGAGAATGGATGAGGATAGTTTCGTACAAAATATCTTTTATGTATGCTAGAGATATAAGCATTTTCAGGCATAGCGCAAAAGAGGTCGTATGCAATCTGCTATCCCGTTTGATGACTTTACCGAATGATTTTAGGGAAAGCATTTCTGTTATAAAATATATCGAAAAACGATGTACTCTTTCCCGAAGTTGCATACAGCGAATATTATTTTCGCTAAAAAAAGAAGGGAGTATAGAAATTACAAATGGCTACTTAACGAAAGTTATTATGTTGCCGAGTCAATCTTATTATTGAAATATAAGGTAAATTTAAAATATCACTAACTTAGTTGGTTAATTATTGTTCTTAGGTGTTGATTTAAAAAATGAAAACAAATGAATCCATCAACTCACCGACACTTATAACCACGTTCGTATTTATAGCTATGTCGGTGAGCTGATTTAACGGGCTTTCTATTTATTGCTGTTATTTTAGTTACTGTCTTTCTAATTTATTGAGTTTAAAACCCAAATAAAGTGCAATCATTGTTAATAATGAAATAAAAGCCGCAACACCATTCCATGAAAAATGGAGCCAAAATATACCACCCACCGTTCCGGCAATGCTTGAACCAACATAATAACCAAATAGATAAAGTGACGATGCTTGTGCTTTTGCTCGTTTAGCCCGTTGTCCCACCCACCCACTGGCAACAGAGTGGGCGGCAAAAAAGCCTGTGGTCAATATCATCATCCCGAACATAACAAGCCAGATAGAGGAAAAAACAGTGAATAGGCAGCCTATCAGCATCATACTAAGGGCTACTAATAATACTTTTCCGCGCCCATATTTACTGGTTAATTTTCCTGCTTTGGCGGCACTGTAAGTTCCTGTTAAATAGACGATGGACAATAATCCAACAATTGTTTGGCTAAAATGATAAGGCGCTGCTAATAACCGGTAAGCAATGTAATTAAACATTGTGATAAAGCTACCCATCAACAAAAAAGATTCAGCAAAGAGCAAAGGCAAACCTTTGTCGCTGAAATGCAATTTTAAATTGATAAGCAGTGTCTTGGGATTGAGTGGGCTGGGTTTAAAATTCTTAGATTCAGGCAACATCCGCCAAAACACGAGGGCAGAAAGCAAAGCAAACGTTCCTAATAAAACAGCAGCAAATTGCCAAGGAAAGTGATCTGCAATCACCCCGGTAATCAATCGTCCGCTCATGCCTCCGAATGAATTTCCGCTAATGTAAAGCCCAATGGATAAAGCAGCATAGCTGGGATGTATCTCTTCACTAATGTAAGTCATCGCAACGGCAGCCACTCCGCTGACTGATAAGCCTATTAATGTACGGATTAGCAGAATACCATTCCAGCTTGTCATGACGGCACTTAAAAGCGTAAAGATAGCCGCGGAAACCAATGAGATGACCATGACATTTTTACGGCCAACAGCATCTGATAGCGGGCCGGTTATTAATAACCCGAGAGCCAGCATCCCGGTTGAGAACGATAACGCTAAACTACTGCTGGCAGGTGAGACGTTAAATTCCTCCGACAAGATCGGCAATATTGGCTGAACAAAATAAAGTATCGCGAAGGTAGCCAAACCCACCGCAAAGAATGATAGGGTGACACGCATGTATGCAGCATCTTCACGTTGAATGTAGCGCTGCTCATTTCGGTGTTTCTGGCTTATCGTGGTTTCAACATGACTTCCAACGTCAGAAACTGCTGATTTTTTACTGACGTTTCGGGTTATATTCACGTTATTTCCTTATTTATTTCTATACGAAAATGTTAACAACTTGATTTAGACCAAGAATAGAAATTCACAAATAGTTTGTCTAATATATTAATAGTTAGGAATGATACGTTTAAAATATCAATCGGTGATGGGTTATGGCTGCCAACATAGAATTAAGACACTTACGTTATTTTATAGCTGTTGCAGAAGAGTTGCACTTTGGGCGCGCCGCGGAACGGTTAAATATATCACAGCCGCCATTAAGCCAGCAGATCCAGTCCCTTGAAGCAAATATCAACGCCCAGCTGTTGGTACGTAATAACCGAAATGTCAGTCTGACACCTGCCGGGCAGATGTTTCTCCAGGAAGCACATCAAATCATTGCTCAAGTTGAGGCTGCTGCAACGAAAGCCGCTCGAATGCAACAAGGGGAGTTAGGCGAGATATCTATAGGTTTCACATCCACCACACCTTTCATGCATAAAATAACGCTTAGCTTGCGCCAATTCCGAGAACTTTATCCTGATGTCAGTATTCATATGCATCAAATGAATACCAAACAACAAATAGCCCCTTTGCAAACCGGCAGAATTGATATAGGCATTATGCGTAATACGCTACTGCCAGATAACTTGGAACACCGGTTACTTTTTCGGGAACGCTTCATGTTAGCTGTATACGATGGGCATCCTTTGCTTGAGTATGCGGAGAATGGCGTTGATTTGGCTATGTTGTCTGAATATCCGTTAGTCTTCTTCGAACGGGATGTGGGAACCGCTTTATATGATGAGATCATTTCTCTACTGGCCAATGCAGGAGTGACGCCAACAATCTCCCAGGAAGCGGGTGAAGCAATGACAATACTCGGCCTGGTTGCTGCGGGGTTAGGGGTAAGCATTATTACCGAATCTTTTACCCGCATGAAGCTGGATGGTGTTCAATACTTACCTTTAACTGACAATACAGTTTATTCAGAAGTTTGGTTGGTTAAGCATAAACATCACCATAACAATGGCGCTGCAGCCGATAAATTAACTAATTTGCTAATCTCAAACATTTTTGCTTTCAAAGAAGAAAAATGAAACTTATTCATCAGTAGCAACAAATAAGTTCGTGTGAAAGATCACATTTCTATGTCAAATGGATATCTTCTCACTTCAACAGCGACATAATCATCAATGATTTTTTCGCAGAGTGAATTAAATCGTAGGAGGCAAAAATAGTGGGAGGTGAGGTGAGTGTCGATATCCAGCCAAGTCATATTGACCAGATTAAACAGACTAATATTGGTTTGGTTTATCGGCTGATTGATCAATATGAACCTATCTCACGTATTGCACTGTCTAAAAGAGCCCAACTGGCGCCTGCCAGTATTACAAAAATCACACGAGAGCTCATTGATGCCCATTTGGTCAAAGAGGCTGAATTTCCTGAACTTGGTTTTCGGGGGCGCCCGGCTATCGGTTTAAAGATAGATAGTGAAGGGTGGCAGTTTTTGTGTATACGCATTAATAAAGGAAGCCTTGTCATTGGGCTGCGAGATTTGAGTTGTAACCTCGTAGCAGAAGATGAACAACCTTTTTCTGTGCTACAGAATGAATCATTTCTGGATATCTTCGCCGATAAGATAGATAACTTTTTCCTCCGCTATCAAACTCATCTGGAACGTCTTACTGCGATTAGCATTACTATCAATGCGATTGTCGACCCTATAAATGGGGTAATCCACAGTTCACCATACTATGATATAAAAGATATTCCCCTTGGCGCGTTCTTGCATCAACGTACGGGGCTGCCCATTTTTCTACAGCATGGCATCACGGCATGGACAATCGCGGAATCTCTTTATGGTGCAGGGAAAAGCTGCCAAAACCTTATTCACCTAGTCATTGATGATCATGTCGGTGCCGGGATTATGACAGCAGGGCAAATGCTTCACGCAGGAAACCACAGTGTTGTAGAAATCGGACATACACAAATCGATCCCGATGGTGAGTCTTGTTATTGTGGAAATATAGGTTGTCTTGAAACAGTTGTAGGTTTCAAATCTATTTTAGAAAAAACGCGCGTGCTGGCAAAAAATCGTCCTGAGTCCTCAATCAATACTTTCATCAATAATACCGGAGCATTGACAATAGATTCACTCTGTCTGGCGGCCACTAATGGTGATGCCTTGGCAAGCGAAATCATTCATGGAATAGGGGAAAAAATTGGGCGGATTATGGCGATAATAGTCAATATCTTTAACCCAGAAAGGATATTGATTGGTTCGCCGCTGAACAAAGCACAGCATATCCTTTATCCCGTTATTCAACAACAAATAGCACAGTGCTCACTTCCCGGTTACAGTCAGCAAGTTGATATTGTAGCAGCCCAATTTGATAACAAGGGTACACTTCCTGCGACAGCGTTGATCAAGCAAGCCCTATATAGCGGCGAACTATTGCTTGAGCTCATGCAAGGGTAAAGGTCAAAGACAATACATATCCGGCAAAACATTGAGCTAACGCAATCCCTGCCTTAAACACATCTCCTACACTCTAGGCTTGCTCGCTGAACGAGTAACCGGTCAATCTGTTTTGTTATTACGGAAAACGGAAAAATGAATTTATGTTAACGCGCTTATTTGTTACAGGCACAGATACCAACATTGGTAAAACAGTTGTTACCCGCGCATTATTGCAAGTTTTTAATCGCGAAGGAGCAACGGCAGTAGGGTATAAACCTATTGCAACAGAAAAACAAGAAACACCGGAGGGAATACGTAATCGTGATGCCTTAGTCATACATAAATCTTCACCGGTTAATGTGGATTACGAAGAAATCAACCCTATGATTTGGGAAAGCAATTGCGATGCAAAGAATAAGGCTGATTTTATTCAAATGACAAAAGGCCTTAGAAACTTGGGTAATAAAGCAGATCGCGTCATTATTGAAGGTAACGGCGGTTGGCGTATGTTACTGGAAGATGAGACATTTTATTCTGATTGGGTTATACAAGAAAAACTCCCGGTTATCTTAGTTGTTGGGATTCAGGCGGGATGCGTCAATCATGCCATACTCACAGCCCAATCTATCGTTAATGATGGTGTACCTTTGGTTGGTTGGATTGCAAATCGGATTAATCCTGGCTTAGCGCATTATGCTAAGACCCTGGAAAGGTTACGGTGTCACATTCCGGCGCCGCAAGTGGGAGAGATTCCTTACCTTTTAAGACCAGAAGAACGTGATCTATCCTGTTATCTTGATGTTTCAGCTATATCAGCATTTGATAATAGATCTTTCAGTATTTGAATTTAAACAAGAAGTATTTAAACAAGGCAATAAAAAAGGGAGCAAACAAGTGCTCCCTTTTTTTAATCAGTTTTATCTTTGGCCGTACTGGCGCATACGAACACAGTACTACTCTTGGCTTTTCTTGCCATCGTCAAGAGTTGAGGCTGTATTAGAATGCGTGAAACGGGTGTAAACTATTTTTTGCTTGCCAAGACCACAGTGACCAACCACCTTGCCACTCGTTGTAACTTGATCTTTCGGAACAATTTCAAGTTTAAAATTCGTTTCTGCAACGCCATTTTTAATAATTTTTTGCGCTATTTCTTCTTTCAGGCTTTCACAAGTTGTCTTTTGTGACGCTTGCGCTGCAAGGGGAGAAAGCACAAAAAATAACGCACCAGTCAGTAAGATCTTTTTCACCATCATCTCCTTATTTTGATGTAGGTGCTGAGTCTATCATGGTTTGATTGGGCGACCTGTATTAATATCTAGGCAACGACTTGTATTGGGCTCCCAGTACGCATTAATATTGGCGCTTTGCAAACAATCCTCACGATTATCTGTTGCTGCCTCGTACTTATCAAACTCTTTCTCTCTGCGCTTGTCTATTTTTTGACGTAATTTCCTTTGTTCATTCCATGTTTCTTTGCTTTGACGAGCCTTTTCCTTGGTCATCGAATTCTCTCCACCATTAATAGTTACGCAAGTGCTATCTGATGAACAAGGCGCAGAGAATGCCGGCGCTTGCCAAAGGAACGACAACACTAGAGCAATAGCGGAAACCGTTTTAACACTTAAAGAACTATATGCGCTCATGTTTGAACCTCTTTCATTGTGCCATTAACAAAGATGTGCCATTGAATAATACTAGGTCATTTCCTTAAACCTTATTGATCTCTATACACACTTAAACCTGCAAATGACTGGCAGACGGGCATCATTTCCAACGTATTGATATTGACGCGGGAAGGGAGGCTGGCAACCCAAAATACAGCTTCGGCAATATCATCGGCAGTAAGTGCATCAGCCCCTTCATAGGTCTTGCCCACTTTTTCCTCATTACCTTTAAAGCGTACATTAGAAAATTCTGTTCCGCCTACAAGACCTGGCTCAATATCGGTGACTCGAATATTTTTGCCATATAAATCAGCCCGTAACCCTAAACTAAATTGTTTGACAAATGCTTTGGTCGCACCATAAACATTACCACCGGCATAAGGCCAATTTGCAGCTGTTGAGCCAATATTAATAATATGACCACGGTTAACTTCAACCATGTTAGGCAATAGAGCACGTGTCATATTGACTAATCCTTTAGTATTGGTGTCGATCATATTTTCCCAATCATCTGGATTAGCTTGATGAGCAGGCTCTAGCCCCAATGCAAGACCGGCATTATTCACAAGAACATCCACATTACGCAGTGAATCAGGTAATTGATTAACGACATGCTCAATGGCGGCACGATCTTTTACATCAAGCTGAATGGGGTGGAATTTCTCACCCAATTCTGTTTTCAAGGCATCCAATCTCTCTTTTCGACGCCCTGTAGCAATAACCACAGACCCATGAGCAATAAATTTTCTTGCAATAGCTTCGCCAAACCCGGAAGTTGCCCCTGTCACAAAAACGATCATAAGTGTCCTCTTAATCTGTGAATTGTTATCAATAGTTTTTACATTTTTTAAAAAATTATTTTCATTTAGTCAAGAAATCTTTTTTTGAGCCTGATGTTATCTCATTGTTTTAAAGCGTTTTATTTCATATTGATAGAGAATGACTTAACAAAAAAGTAATCCATTCAATCCGGTAGGTTATATTTATATCGAAAAGAGGGTAATTGAATGCTTTTCGCCGATTACCGATTACATGGTTCAACTTGCCTTTATGATTTATTTTTGTTTTGGTGCTAAAAGGAGAACATCATGCTAACTAACATTCTTACTGATAATTTAATCAGTACACGAAATTTATTTGTCAATCTCTTGGATTTTAGTATTGAATATGAATCTAACTGGTTTATCTCAATGTCTTCTGAAAAACATGGGCAGGTTTCCGCCTTTTTAAGAACGAGTGAGTTTATTCCCAATGCATACCAAAAGGCTTGTCAGGGGCTGATTATCACTTGTATTGTAGAAAATGTTGAACCTTATTATTTGAAAGCCCAAAAATTGGGAGTCAATATTATTGAGCCACCACGAGATTTGCCTTATGGTCAACGCCGATTTCTTATTAAAGATCAAAGTGGCGCTTTACTAGATATATCTGCACCAACTGCATCGCTGGATCTCAATTATTATAAGTAATCCCAAAACCTTACCTTGGAATTCTATCTAGAGTGAAAATGGAATTTAAAACTAAACATCGGAAATTACCTCATGGGCTTTCTTACTAAGAGTATTACACCGGATACAGCAGGATTTTTAGAGCTGGTGGATGAAAGTATTCATTTTAAGTTCAATATGTTGAGTAGGCTTCATGATAATTGGCACAACGGAAGCAATCACTTTGATGCGCCTGGTGAAAAGCTGCTGGGGGCATTTTACGATGGCACCTTGATCGGAATATGTGGCCTGAATAATGATCCTTACGAATTGCAAGCGCGAACAGGAAGGATTCGTCACCTGTACGTTGGCTCTAATTACCGGAAAATGAATATTGGCACTAATCTTCTTAATGCCATTATCGAGGGAACAGGGCAGCATTTTGATTTTCTTAATACCAACGCACCCAGATCCGCATTTTCGTTTTATGAACGGATTGGTTTTATTCGTTTGAATGGCATAAATAAAGTAACGCATCGCTTGTTTTTACAAGCACCATAGTTCAATATTTTGCCAGTACTATAAAAATGCTGGGCACGTCGTTAATTTATTAGATCCCAGTTGCCGGAGTGGATCTCTTTGATTTAGGTATTATGATTTATCCATTCCACATTCCTAATTAGCTCGTTTTTGTTGAGTGCTGGAGAAAGAGCTGTGATAGACGAAAAGCGAGAGCATGACTTTATAATCAAAAATATAAATGAAGTTGAATTGGATAATGTTGAACGTTTACCACTTTATGCTTCTCATGGTGCTTCCTTGACTGAAGGCACTTTGGCAAGCAAACTTGGTGCCTCTATTGATTGCATTCCAGCAGGAAAGCGCGCAGTTCCATATCATTTTCATCATTCACAAGAGGAGATGTTCATTATTATCAGCGGCTTTGGAACACTTCGAATTGCTGATAAAATGATTTCTATAAAAGAGGGCGATGTTATTTGTATCCCTCCGGGAGATAAATATCCACATCAAATTATCAATACATCCGATGATACCTTACGTTATATTTCCATCAGTACAATGGAAAGCCCTGAAATATGCGAATATCCTGATTCAAATAAATACTTAGTTAAATCGACAATAAATGGCGTAAACAAATTCAGAGCCATAAATTTTCGTGGCGAGAATATTGATTATTGGGAAAACGAACCATAATAAATTGCACGATTATTCAAAATTCATGACGCAAAGTTAAATATGCTGGATTTTTCTTAAACCGGGGAGACACAAATGTACCAACCCATTAATTTAGAGAATAAACTATCCCTTTTCACTGAACATTGGCAGCCCAAAATCATTGCTGAGATGAATGACTATCAGTTTAAAGTGGTTAAAATGCTTGGTGACTTTGTTTGGCACACACATCCAGAAACCGATGAAGTTTTTATTGTGCTGGAGGGTGCTTTAAGAATTGATTTTCGTGATGGTGAAGTGCTGATTAATGCGGGAGAAATGTACGTTGTTCCGAAAGGAATCGAACATAAGCCCTATGCCAGCGCCGAAGCTAAAATTATGCTCATCGAGCCTCGCGGTGTAGTAAATACCGGCGATGAGGGTGGGGAACTGACAGCAAAAAATGATGTCTGGATTTGATTAAAAGTAGCAATCTAAATAATCTTCGGTCCTGAACAAAGAGCCGAATGATATTCAGAACATCTTCCTGAACACGCTTGCTTTGGTTACTGTACAATGCAAGAAGCATTAGCCGTAAGCAAGCGTGCATGAGGGCTTTATCATTTCCAATGAAGAAAAGATGCAGATAAATTTCACTTAACTTTTATAACTTATTGTTTAAAATGAACATACTTTCTCATTGGGATATGGTAGTAAAATATGCGTGTTCGGTGTTCCGCTAGGTTGCTTATCGTCAACTCATCTAGGCAAGTGCTGTTGTTTCGTTTTGTACATACAAACGATGCGTTGGCAGGGCAGTCTTATTGGGCTACTCCAGGTGGAGGTGTTGAACATGGCGAGTCTTTTGAACAGGCTGCTATCAGAGAGCTGAGAGAAGAGACTGGTATTATTCGGGATAGTGTTGGGCAATCTGTTGCACAGAGAACTTTCGAAATGACTCTCCCCAGTGGAGAAATAGTTCTGGCAGAAGAGCGTTTTTTTATAGTCTTATCCAATGAAAACGAGATCAATACTAGCGAATGGACTGATAATGAAAAATCAGTTATCCATCGTCACCATTGGTGGGAACTTACAGATCTGATTCAAACGCCGGATATAATATATCCTTCAGATATTGCAAAAATAATATCTTCGCATGTATTTGATGATCTCGAACAATAACCCATTTAGTTCGCTCTCTTTTTCCGGCGTCAACCATAGCGAAGGGTTGATATTACCCACTGATATCATGAAATCGTTCGGGCAAGTTTAGTATTGGTTTTGGGGGAAAGAAAAGGGGGCTTATCTTTTTGTTTCACCTCCATATGAAGCTCAGTTGCGGCTTCATGGAATATGTTCCATTCTTAAAAATTTTCTGGAGAATACATTGTTAACGGTCTGGGGTCGTAAAACGTCATCTAATGTGCAAGCTCTCATGTGGTGTATTGGAGAGTTAGAATTACCCTATAAGAGATATGATATTGGGCACCGTTATGGTGGCACGAACACTGACGAGTTTTATCACTTAAATCCAAACCGTACAGTCCCTGTTTTACAGGATGGTTCAAATCCTCCATTATGGGAAACAGGAGCTATACTTCGGTATCTTGCTAACCAATATGCAAAAGGGCATTTTTGGCCTGATGATTTACTAGCAAGAACTGAAGTTGATCGTTGGATGGAATGGTCAAAGTTAAATGTCGCACTGGCATTTACTGCTCCAATATTTTGGCGGGTCGCTCGTACTCCTGATGAGTTGCATGATATAGAAGCTATCAGACTGGCTGTTGAACGGTTTGAAAATAATTTAATGATTGCTGAAGAAATATTAGCCTCAAGGGATTATTTGGCAAGCGAGCACTTCACATTAGCCGATATCCAATTTGGTCATGTTTTATATCGTTATTATGATATTGATATAAAAAGAAAATCACTTCCAAATATAGACGCTTATTATAAACGGCTTCTTAGCAGACCAGCATATTGTGAGCATGTGGTTATTTCGTATGATGAACTCAGACCTAATAGTGCACATAAAGGGCCTGTTTAAGATTTTTGACTTTGCTCCTACAAATTTACACTAACGAGATTATTAGAACTTCAATTTTCGATGCATAATTATATTTATGCATACTTGTCAAAGCTAAGTAGACATGTCCTGCGAACATAAAATCAAAGCACTTTATATTATCGATATAATAGATCAAAAATGGTCGTCTAATTTTCGGTTGTGGCTATTTCATCGAATGCTTACATTTATTCAAAACACCATAACTGGAAACTCCTATGAATTTTACCGAACTTCATTATCAAAAGGTTCCTTTACTGATTGCTAATGTCTGGGATGTAAGTAGTGCGATAATAGCTCAGCAAGCAGGTTATCAAGTGTTGGGAACGTCAAGTGCAGCGATTGCCTCTACATTAGGTTACGAAGATGGAGAAGCTATGTCTTTCGACGAATTGCTATATATCGTCGGTCGTATCAAATCCGTCTGTGACCTACCATTAAGTGTTGATGTTGAAGCAGGCTTTGGAAAAACAGCTAATGAGATAGCAATTAACCTTAAACGCCTTTCTCGCCTTGGGGTCGTTGGTATCAACCTCGAAGATAGTAAAGTTGTTAATGGTATCAGACAACTAGATAATGCAGCTGAATTTGCTAGTAAATTAAAAGAAATCCGCAGTGCATTCGTTGTAGAAAATAACCCACTGTTTTTTAATATTCGTACTGATACTTTTCTTCTCAATCATGAACAGTCATTACAAGAAACAATATTACGGGCTCATTTATATGAGGAGGCAGGGGCAAATGGCCTTTTCGTTCCATGTCTAACCTCTGAAAATGATATTAAAACAATTTCGCAAGGGATTAATGTAGCATTAAATATAATGTGCATGCCAGATCTACCTAGCTTCAATAAACTAGGTGAACTTGGTGTAAACCGTATCTCGATGGGAAATGTTATACATTCAAAAATTCAATCAAAACTTAAAGGTTTAATGTTAGCTATTAAATCGCATCAGTCATTTGAAGGTGTTTTTACTCATGAAAATTATTGATAAAAATAAAATCAACATCTGTTACAAGGCATTACTTGAACGTGATACTGAGTATACGGGAGTATTCTTTGTTGGTGTAAAAACCACAAGCGTATTTTGTATTTCAGTATGCCGAGCACGAAAACCGAAAAAAGAAAATGTTGAATTTTATACAGATATTAAGTCTGTGTTAGATGCAGGATTTCGTCCTTGTAAAATATGCCGACCAATGGAAAATGCCCATAGTGCACCACGTTTTATTGAGGAAGCGCTTGATCTTGTTAGAGCCACCCCTAAGACACGAATAAGTGACACCGTTCTTCGAAAATATAATATTAGCCCTGAACGTGTACGACGCTGGTTTTTACAAAATCATGGAATCACATTTCATGCATTTCAACGAATGCAACGTGTGAATAGTGCCCTACAAGAACTCAAAGGAGGTCGCGCAACCATTGAAGTTGCTTTTGATAATGGTTATGAATCATTAAGTGGTTTTGGGTATACCTATAAACAGCTCATCGGTGTCTCCCCAACAGAGCCGAGTGACGTGATTATGCTCCACCGCTTTACCAGTCCGCTTGGCCCGATGTTTGTTTGTGCAACCGAACGCGGAGTATGCTTGTTAGAATTTACTGATCACCGGATGTTAGAGGTTAAATTTAGCGATCTTCAACGCTTATTAAAAGCTAAAATAATATCAGGTGAAAATAAGCATACTCAGCAGGCAGAAAAAGAAATTGGTGAATATTTTGCCGGAAAACGGTTGCAATTCGATCTTTTACTTGATACCCCAGGTAGTGATTTCCAACGTATAGTCTGGCAACAATTATGTCGAGTTCCTTTCGGTAAAACATCACATTCTCAAAAACTTTTTGAACAAGTTGAAAGACAAAATTCGGTACGAGAGGTAGCTGCTGCAAATGGAGCCAATAGAATCGCAATTGTTATTCCTTGCCATCGAATCATCGGTAAAGGTGGCTATGGCGGTGTAGCTCGAAAAAAATGGCTCATTGAGCACGAAAAGACTGTGCTAAAACAAAAAATTTAGATTCAACGGGCGTTGTGGCGGTGGCTTCTTAACCTGAAATCTGAAATTTTTTACTCCTACAAGATGTACCATCATCAACGGCACCATTTATGGGAACAGTTGAAGTGCTATCAATAGCGCTTTTTTTAAAAGCCACCCTGATTCGCATAATGTATAACCGTTATGTTAAAAAGGGTTCTCACTCATTTCGGCAAAATGGGAACCGCCGAAATGAGTGAGGTTCCTCTTTAGCATAACGTGGATTATGCGAACCCTGCGCCGATCTCTACTTTCCTCCCGAATAAAAATGTTCATACCCCTTGTCCACCTGAACTAGTACAAGAGGTATTATGAGCGTTGTTTATTCAAATTCAGACCGTGCTGAATTGGGTATTCAGTTTTTGAATGCCTACAATGATTATTTTGGTTCATTTCACCGTCAACATAAGCCTTTACAATCCCAACCTGAATATCAACAGAACATCGCCCGTTTCAATCAGTCAAAACGGCATTATTTGTTTTCTCGACAGCGTTATATTCAAATATTTGGAGAGCAAGAAGGGGCGTTTTTGCCTTCTCTTGATTCTCGCGTTCACCAAATCATTTTTTTGTTTGAAGCTGATTCATTACCTGAATTTTCTTTTGATTGGCGCATGTATGTTGCTTATTTAACCTCTGGTTTCGGTTCTTTTTCTTTGTCTGTCGCGCAAGCTGTTTGTAGTTTAGTTAAGGTGTTAGGCGTTGAGAAAGCGGTAGAGAGGCTAGAAATGGCTTATTCTTTGGCGTTTGTTACTCCAGACGGCAAAGGAAAAGGCATTAACCTTTTCGGTTCAGATGAAGATTTACAACTGGTAGCTGATGATCTTGTTCAGTCATTATCTGGCTCGCCTTTATGGTCTTGGTTTGAATCTTCTGGTGATAGGGATGTTTTTTGCCATGCCTTTATTCAAGTTATCACGAACCGTGTAGAACAGGATTTTAATTTCCCTGCTAATACCGTGTTAAATTTGGTCAGCACACATAAGGAATTAGGCGTTGTTCTGCGTTTTATGAATCCTTATTTTGTTCGTCGCTTCTTGGATCGACAACGGCTTACCAGAGTACTTGAGATCTCCCGTATCTTGATGATGCTCTCACCATTAAAACCTTATTCCTCTGACTGGCTACTTTCACATTATAAACGTAAGGACGCTAAAACATTGCGTTTTCTCGAAGCAATGGGGATTTTTGATGCAGATGATAAATTGGTTTGCAGCCTAAAAGAAGCGTTTGATTCCTCTGTTTCCAATCGCAAAAATCGAGTTGTCGAACTGATAGTTAGGGCAAAAGGGGTTTGTTCACTAGCTGAAAATATGGGTTTGCAAGGTTACTTTATTGTATTGACCTGTCCTTCTCGTTTTCATTCAGTCAGGACCGTGAAGAACAGTAAAACAGGTAAGGCTTTTCATGTTGAAAACCCACAATGGATTGAAAATGGAATGCCTACTATTCGTGATTCACATCAATGGTTGCTAGACACTTTCACTCGTGTCCGTAAGCGCTTGGATAAACTCAATATCACTATTCCAGGATTGAGAACAGTTGAGCCTCATGCTGATGGCTGTGTTCACTGGAATATATTGTTTTATTCTCAAACTGAGCATTTAGATACAGTTCTATCGATTTTTAAAGAGGAAGCATTTAGAGATTCACCAGATGAGAAGGGGGCGAAACAGCACCGTATAAAAGTGACGCCGGTTGATCCTGAAAAGGGTGATGGTTTCTCTTATATCATTAAATACATCACTAAAATGGCAGGATTTGAGGATTCTAAAGGCATTTCAGGGCTGAATGATAAATATTCAGGAGCCTCATTTCAGAATGCTGTACAGCGTGTTTCTGTCTGGTCGCGCGTTTCAGGAATTCGACTTTTCCAATTCTTCGGCTGCCCCAGTGTGACTGTTTATCGCCAATTACGGTGTTTGCGCCATCCATTGAAAAAAGGTGATATTTCATTGGAGCATTTTACTGATGATGAAAAAAGTGAACTCGAAGAATTACGCCTTGCTGCTGATGATGGCAATTTTTTACGTTATATAGAATTAAGCGGCGGTTTTTTCTCGGATTTTGTGGTGAAGCCTTATTACCTTACTCAGGTTATTGATGGTGAAGAAAAAAAGAATTGCTACGAAGAAACCGCAAATAAAGCTGTTTATGGTTTTACCTTTCATCACCATGTTTTTATAACTCGTTTTACAAATTGTGAGGTTAGAAGAATGAATGAAGCAGATCGCCTTGTGTTGGAATTTTTACGCGCAGATGAAAACACCTTAAATCAGGAATTTTTAGATTGTCTCGATCAAGGTTCTGATGATTTTGAAGATGATTATGAACCGGAGAACGGTAAGCGTTTGAAGAGTTTATTGGAAGGCACTCATTCATGATGTGTTTTTCTTTGTATGCAATGTATATCCGGATAGATACGCTATTGCGTTGCAGGGATGCTGCATCGTTATTGCCGGTCAGCGCTGCTTGCTTTTTGTTCACAAAAGAGAGCGTGGCGTGTTTTTTATGGTGTCTTTTGAAAACAAAGCGGTCACAAGGTGAGGCACGAGCCTTGCGACCGCTTTGTTTTCCTTGGACTCGTGACAATAACTGTCGCCAAATAGAGAGATGAAAATATGATTCAGAATTATGTAGATCGTTACCAGTATAAACATGCTATGCCTGATGGTTTTAAATCAATGGCAGTTCAAGGCGGACACTTTTCTCACGTGCTTTCAGATGTTGAAGAAAAGGAATTTTTAGCACCTGATGGTACGAAAGAGCTTAAGCAAAAAGAAAAATTTGGTTTTGTATTGGCGGTGCCATTTGATGATCATAAGTTAAAGGTAAGAACAACTGAGTTTCGTAAATATGTTTGTTCTAAAGAAGATTATTTCTTTCTTAAATCCATTGAAGCGGACATTTCAGAACAACCTGTTTATGTCTCATTTTTACCGAGTTCGTGGGCAACATCACGGGACAATAATGGTGTCTGGTATCAATATGTCTCTGGCTCAATCCAGCGATTTGATGGAAAGCCATTAATCAGTAATAAAAAATAATTAATCAACGGAATGTTTTTTATGTACCGATGGAAACTGTGAAGCACTTAATTAAGATATAGATGAATCTTTAGGAATGGTTGTTTGTGAATGACTATGCCGAAATTAAAACCAAAATTTGTCATGAGAATGGTTGTAGTGATGTGACTTTGAAATTACCGAAAACGGAAGTAATTAAATTAAAATCTTCGGTAATTTCAGATAATCCGCCTTTGGGAAATTTCGATATGAATATTCTGGGTGCGGGTTTAGGGCTTGTCTTAATCTTTTATGTATTAGGTTATGGATTAGGGCGAATAATTAAAATGGTTAATTTATAGGTATCTTATGAATATTAAAAATATTGTTTCTTCTGCTTATTTGAAATCCGGTTTATTGGCTGTGAGTATATTGAGTTCCTCCGCTTTTGCTGCTGAGGGTGAACCTCAAAACGTGAATTATTTTGCTATGTTAGCAAAGCAGATTGATGTTGCTCCAATTATTACAGGTGTTGTCTCTGTGGCAGGAACAGTGATGGGTGTGGCTGTCGTGGTTATGGGAATTAAAAAAGTAGCTCGCATGCTTAATTCGTTTTAATGGGCAGGGGCTTTTATTGCCCCTTTTCAGAGGTTTTTATGTGGGAATTAATGAGCTTTTTCACCGGGGTATTATGTGGATGGGCGGTTATACAGGGGCTGACAACCTATTAGAGTAAACGGAATGAAAAAATTTAATGGGCTGTTTATTGTTATTTTTATATTCATATTTACACCGTTATTGACTTACGCTTTTGTGCCCGTCGTGGTCGGGTTATTAGGCCAGAATTTAATCAGGACGGGGATCACTCGCGTTGTGGCGTCTCGGGCATTACAGGGTGCGGCGAATGATGCCGTTTATTTGACACTGGTTAACAACACTCGACGCAGTTTATCTTCCACTATTCTGAATTTAGCGAAAAACAAAAGCGTATTAAAAACTGCGGGCGGCGTGGCCACTTTTGCGTTTGTGGCTGAACAGCTCCGCGTTCCTGATGTTATCCGTGATGTCAAAATCTCGTCAGACAGACAGGTCTTACTTTCTGATGAGGCCAATATGGTTAACTATCGGTATATGGTTGCTATTGGGGCGGGCGGCGTGCGGCCGTATCTTTTTTCCAATGATCTGGATTCCTTAGCGAATGAATCTTTTATTTATGATTTAAAAAAAGGGTTATTGTCGAATACCTGCATTGAGGGGAATTGCCGATTTTCTAATTTACGGGATTTGAAAATTGACCAGGAAGGCAAGGTTTTTCGGGTATCCGCGGCTTATGATGTCGAATTAAAAACTTACTCAGGGGATTGGCGAAATGAAGAGAGAGCGTATACCCGCGTACTGAAGTTAAACCCGTCTTATCATGATGCTAAATTTGAACAAGAATCCGCATCGGTTGATGTGAATGATGCCAAGGATAAATTTGTCACCGCAAAGCAGGTTGCTGATATGGTGAATGCGTTGCTGATGGAAACGAGCTTGAATTCGGATTACAAAGGTATCCCGTTTAATACTACAAATCCGGTGACGGAAGCCGAAATTAAGGCGGCGTTAAAAACGGATGTTATTCCGCTCACGGAATTATTGAAGCCCGTTGAACCGTATAACGATATTAAAACTAAAGAAGCGTTAAGTAAGGAACTATCGAATTTATCGAAACCTGATATTAACGATAAGAATAAAGGGGATGATGAAAATAAAGATAATGATATTGATGGTGATGTTAAGTACCCAGATTTAGACATGCCAACGGCGGAACAAATATTATTGCCGTATAAATCTTTTTTTCCTTTTTTACAGAATTTCAGTTTACCATCTCGTCCAGCCCAATGTCCGGTCTGGGATATCAACATTTCCTATATGCGTTATCAGGGAAAAATCGACTCGCATTGCCCGCTAATTGAAGAAAACAAGGGAGTTATTGAGTCGGTATTTTCATTAGTCTGGGGGTTTATTTCGCTTCGTAAATTATTAAGTGCCTAGGGGTAATATAATATGGGCCGTTTATTAAAGATATTGCTGGGTGAGGGGTTGGGTTTTGTTTTTAAGGGTATTGTCGCCAAGTTTTTTTTATTCTTTGCGTTATTTTATATTACAACGGAATTTATCCCGATTATTATCGATTGGTTTTTGCCTAACTCAATAAATTTAGCGGAGCTTTTTGGCTCTTTACCTGATGCTATCTGGTATTTTTTGAATTTATTACAGTTTCCTCTGGGCGTTCCATTGGTGATATCGGCAATGGTGACACGCTTTATTATCCGTAGATTACCGATAATCGGTTAAGGAGAATTTTATGCCGATTACTGCTTATGTAGGCTTACCCCGTTCTGGTAAATCTTATGAAGTGGTGAAATCTGTCATTGTGCCTTCGATAGCTCATGGTCGCCGTGTAATTTCTAATATTTATGGCTTGAATGAAGAAAAAATCAAAGCGTACTGTTTGAAACAGTATAAACGATTAACACCGGAGAAATTGGGTTCTCTGGTGCTTGTTGATAATAACCAATGTTTAGATGAACATTTTTTACCGTCAATGGAAAATCAGTCAACCTTTTGTCAGGCTGGCGATTTGGTTGTCATTGATGAGGTTTGGCGGGTTTGGGGTAGTGATAAAGATATTCCTAAAAATCACCGTTCGTTTATTGCTGAACATGGTCATTTTATCAATAAAGATACGGGTGTAATGTCTGATTTAATTGTTATTAATCAGTCAGTTACTGATATCCCCCGTTTTCTTAAAGCGCGTATTGATACAACTTACCGAATGCAAAAACACGTTTCAATAGGTTGGCGAAATTCTTATAGGGTTGATGTTTTTCAGGGTACAAAAATCACTAAATCTAATCGTATGAATTATTTTCAGGAAAAATACGATAAGGCGATTTTTGAACTTTATAAATCCGTTGAAGGTAGTAATCCAGTTACTTTAATGACAGATAAACGCCAATCTGTTTTTTCTTCTACTCGGGTACTTACGTTTATCATTTCAGTACCGGTTTTAATCTTCTTATCCATATATTATGGGTTGGTTGCTTATTCTGATAAAACCGCATCAAAACAACAAGAATTTGTTAATTCAACAAATAACTCTTCAAATTTGGTAGTTAATTTGCCTATTAGTAAAGGCAATTTAGTTTTGTCGGAAAAATGGCGTATTACTGGTGAACTAATTCGTGAAGGTAAGGCGTATGTGATCCTTGCAGATAAACAGGGTCGATTGCGCCTTGAACCCAGAAGTCAGTTTCAATATAGCGGGCGGCTTTTGCAGGGTGAGATTGACGGTCAGTTAGTCAATTATTATTCAGGGGGATTACAGTGAGCAAATGGATATGGATTGTGTTTTTCTTTGCGGTTTCTGTTCAGGCGAAAAATGTCAATTTCAAGCTGGATGCTGTGCCTTTGCCTAAGGCGATTGCCTTGATTTACGATGAAGTATTGCAAAAGCCCTATATGCTGGATCCGAATCTGGCCAGTGATCCCAGCCTGATAAGTTTTCATGCGACAGACAAGCAAGACTTTAACCAATTTATTGTCCGCTATTTTCAGAATATGAATATCAATGTTCATGAGAAACAAGGGGTTGTTTATTTGGTTAAGGTAAAACCGCCTGAGCCGAAAGTGATTAAGCAGAGTTTCGTTTATAGTCCCGTTCATCGTGATGTCGAGTATTTACAGGGCTTTTTGAAAGCAGAAGGGGAAGTGTCAGCCAGCGGGGATAAACTGGTTTTTTATGGGGTTAAGGATGAAATCACACGGGTACAGAGTGTGTTAAGTGCGGTTGATACGCCTTCACGTGAAGTTGTGGTGACCGGTTATGTTTTTGAGGTGCAGGATATTGAAAAAGAAGGCAGTGGAATCAATCTGTTAGCCAAATTATTATCGGGTAAGCTGGGGATCAACATCGGCACCAAGCAGAATTATGAGAACTTTATCACCATTAATGCGGGTAATTTGGATGCGATGATTGAATTATTCCGTACTGACCAGCGTTTCCATGTGGTCAGCAGCCCGACCTTGCGAGTTAAATCCGGCTCAAAAGGAAACTTTAGCGTGGGTTCTGATGTGCCGGTTCTGTCCAGTGTGACTTATCAGGATGGGCGCCCCGTTCAGGCGGTTGAATACCGTTCCAGCGGGGTAATTTTTGATATTCAGCCTTTGGTGAAGAGTGAGACCATTGATTTGAAGATACGGCAGCAACTGTCGAATTTTGTGAAAACAGAGACAGGTGTGAACCAGTCACCGACCTTGATTAAGCGTGATATTACGACCGATGTTTCGGTCAAAAGTGGCGAGATCATTGTGTTGGGCGGTTTGGCGGAAAATAAAATTGAAGAGGGAGAAACCGGATTGAGTTTTCTGCCGAAGGGTTTTTTAACCGGCAAATCGAAAGCGAATACTAAGACCGATATCGTTGTCTTGTTACAGGTAAAAATGCTCTGACGTTAACGAGCAGAAAAAGCCGCCCCCGCAACGGTGTGAGGAGGCAGGCTTTTTCTGCTTGGGAATGTCAGGCGCGATGAACAGGAATAAAACTGAAAGCGGTTTTGATCCGATGAGGTTCAGGAACGCCGAGCGGAATAAGGAATGAATTACGTTGTTACGTGAAAATTTTGACGTAAGAAAGTGCTCAGGTTAGGTGTGAATTTAAAATGCCCTTTAGGGCATGGAAGGCGGCTCGACAGAGTTATTGGGGACGCTTTGGCCAGCCGCCGAGACAAAAGGAGGGACTTTGACGGGAAATGCGGACAAAGCCCGTCGTTTTTTTGACGGGCGTTACTTTACACCCTGCAAAGCCATCTTTTAGCGGACTATCAGCAATGAGAGTGTATAACGGTCGGAGACAAAAGAAATGTTCAACGGTACGGGACGGGTTTTCATTTCGTTGAGGTCAGGAACGCTTCAGAAAGCGATTTTCCCTCTAGCACCCATTTTGCTTATTAGTTTAAATTCGTAAAAGATACCTGTTTAAAAAATATCAAATTAGAGTTTATTGTTTTGTTTTTAAGCGCATTTGTTTTCTTTTTGAGCATAAGTGTTCTATTTTTGATTATTATCTTTATAACCATTGGATTTTTAAATATGTTTTGTAGTGGGAAACCTTACCATTTAAAGGGGGTTGAAGCGGCAACATAGGATCTCCCAGTATTTTATTACTCTATAACATTGTTAAAAATGTTCATTTTTAAATAAAATCCTTTCTTTCTACGTAATAAAGCGTTTCGCCACATACAGAGCAATAGAATTCCCGAAAAACTTTGGTTGTATGGTTTCGGTTGGAAATTTTTTTTGATGAACAGTTTGAGCAAGATATTTTATCCATATCATTAAGTTCATTATTTTTTAGATAGTTTGCAAGCGTTTTTTTAGACATTAAATCATCAAATTTCTTTACTTTATTCAATCCTGCAAATCCAATAATAAAGAAAACTGAAAAAAATGCCGATAGAAGAATTCCACCGAAATTTCCTTTGAAAATACTTGTTGCTATTGATAGTAAAGCAAGAAAACCAAATACAATCATGAACATAACTGGTAATATCGCTTGATTTCGTAATTTTTTATTTTTTATATTGAACATGTTCAATCCTTTTTTGGGGTTGTTGTCGTAATCGTTTACGAGACTGACGTCTATGATACACATTATAGGATATGAGCAACTTGATATTTTCTAGTTAACTTAACGAATTAGAAGGTATCCTGTATGTCTGTAAAGAATCAAATCCGTGATCGTCTTCCTAATGGCAGATTGAAGTCTTATCGCCGAGTGGGAAGACGGTTTGCAAGCTGTGCAAGATGGTTTGATAAATCACCATCTTGGTATCGAAATTTAATGATAATCAGACCGGAACGGCTCGAAGTTAAACGCCTGCTTTCTCAGGTACGGCACGGTTGTAATCCTGATGGAATGGTATTTCCTTTGCACAATAAGCCTTTTGTATGGTTTTACTGAATTAAACATGAGAGCTTATGCTATTAAATGTGTAAGGTGCTTAAAAGATTTTTCACTCGTTTCAGCAAAATGGTAACAGCCGAAACGAGTGAGGCTCGTCTTTAGCATCGAGTAGATTTAACTATGTGACTTTCTCTCCACTGTAGCTAACGTGCCATAATAGGTCTTATAAAGAAATGTTCCGTTTTTAAACTGCGCTATTGCAGTTGATATCTTTATATCAAAAATCACATTTCCTTGATTACCTGAATTTTTAACAAAAATATCTAATGCTTCTTGATGTTCATTTCTATTCCTTTCCGCTATATTTCGAATCAATCCTTTATCCGAGATCTCAATTTTATGTGTGTATTCAGTAAATCCATGGATTTCAATAAGCTCAAATTCTTTTGGTATCACATTAGTACTTAATACAAATTTACTCATGTATCCGCCTTACGAATGATTGTAGTTACATTGGTTATGATGTTTTAGGTGATTTGTTCATCTTTCTACTTTTTTTACCATCTAGTAGGGAAGGCTAAAATTCCAGTACCGTACTACGAAAGTAGTCTAAAAGTATCTTCGGGTTTTCCAGCCACTCCAATCTTAATTTTCAGTTTGTTGTTTTACAGCATGGATCAAGTCCTTAGCTGCGTCCTTTGCATAATTATCAATCAAATGGTTAACAAGATCTGTCCATGATATAGATTTTCCAGCCACATGGCTGGCATCTATTGCTAGCCGTTCAAGCTTCAATTTTCTTTCGGCGACAATAGCCATAGTGGTTCGCTTAGGTGTTGACATAACTGAGTTCGCCTTATATTAATCAAAATACCATATTGACTTATTATAGGTAAACATTCATGTAATTGTGCCTTTGTGCTTGTATAAGTGTTTACCATGTGGTAGATTTTTTTCAATGCATGATTGTATGTATGCATATTTTTACTAACTGTGGTCACTGGAGAGTGAGTTTTTAGTCGGGTTAGTGGGATGAGAGATCAAGTACTCAGGGTTAAACCTCAGTACTTTTTTAAAAGCTACGTTGGTTCGCATAATCTATATTATGTTAAATTGAATAAAAGGAACGTATCCATGAGACGGACATAAATCTGTTGATTGGCCTTTTTGATTCCCCTTCTCTTTTTTGGGCCGTTATGTACATAGTATCTTTTGATATATCGACCGCCAGCGCCAGTGGATTTTGATGGACGCAACGCCCCGAGAAAAACAATACAAATATCTTTGGGAATATTTATACTCTCTAAAATTTTCTAACTGAATTCTTTAGTAATGATTGTTTTTAACCACATAATAACCGGATGACTGTTATTACGTTCATGCCACAATAAGCCGATATCAAACGACGGAATATCTAACATTAACGGGCTGCTTTCAAAACCATACTCTTGTTGCCATAGCTTTCCTAATGCACTCGGTACAGTTGTGATAAGCGGCATTGTTTTCAATAGCCCTGGTATGGCGGAAAAATGAGGTGTTGTGTAAACGACACTGCGGGAAACTCCTTTTGATTCCAGTAAATTATCTATCTGACTCCGGTTTGCAGATTTATAACTCACCATGACATGTTGTAGTTCAGAATAATTTTCAACAGTCATCGGCGCTTTTAAGGCCAGTTGATTAGCATCCCACAGCACAACAAAATTCATCGGGGTCACTGTTTGCCTACAAATATGCTGTATTGACGGCATCGACACGGAAATGGCCATATCGAGAGCCCCTTTTTCCAGTTGCTGCGCATCTATAAAAGGATCACTTTCTATAGTATTAATTCTGAGCCCCGGAGCTTTAGAGGCAAGTGTTGGCAATAATTTTGGCATCAACAGCATTTCAATCCAGTCAGTCATACCTAATGTAATGGTTGCCTGTACCGTTGCCGGACTAAATTCGCCGGATTTAAAAACGAAGGTCTGTAACTGAGCCATTATAGGCAAAATCGTTTGGTGAATTTCTATCGCTCTATATGTAGGTAGCATCCGATGCCCGCTGCGGATAAACAGCGAATCATTGAACATGTTACGCAAACGCGCCAGTGATGCACTCACTGCAGGTTG
Organism: Xenorhabdus santafensis; assembly: GCF_033949405.1. Classification (NCBI taxonomy): domain Bacteria; kingdom Pseudomonadati; phylum Pseudomonadota; class Gammaproteobacteria; order Enterobacterales; family Morganellaceae; genus Xenorhabdus; species Xenorhabdus santafensis. The sequence continues at coordinate 37,041 of NZ_VCDN01000013.1, forward strand.
CCCCAAATGAAGTTTATCAGCAGTAACAGAAACACTCTGCTCCCTGAAAAGTACCATAAAGGTAACCAGTAGATTCAGATCCGTGCCTCTAAAATTATTTTCATTAATAGTCATAATAAATTCAATCAATTTGTTTGATAACACTATCTTCATAATACTGGCGCAGGTCAAACATATTGATAGGAAAAGAAAATGAAAACCGCAATAACGCTGATTGCAATTCTTACCGGTAGCCTGCTTACAGCATCCCCTCTGCTCGCCCAACCTGTGCCGGTCACGCAACAACAGGCACCCGGCTATTACCGGATGATGCTCGGCGAATGGCAGATAACGGCTGTCTCTGACGGAACGGTAAGTATCCCTCTGGATAAATTGCTAACGCATATTTCACCGGAAAAATTAAAAAATCAGATGGCCAAAGATGCTATGACCCCACTGGCTGAAACGTCTATTAATACTTTTGTTATTAATACTGGTAAGCAACTTATTCTGGTCGATACCGGTGCTGGTGCACTGATGGGAGATGCAGGCGGCCATTTGCTGACTAATCTGCGTGAAGCGGGTTTCTTACCAGAAGATATTGATATTGTTCTGTTAACCCATATCCACGGAGATCATTCTGGCGGTGTGCAATCCAACGGCTTACCGACTTTCCCTAATGCGAAGGTTTATGTGGATCAGAAAGATGTCAGTTGGTGGCTAGATCCCACTAACATCAGTAAAGTGGAAAAAAGCCAACAGTACACATTTGCAGAATCAGAGTTATCCCTGCGCCCTGTCATTAACGCAGGAAAACTTCAGGAGTTTCATGCTCCGGCAGAAATCATCCCCGGGATTAGAGCCATTCCGGCCCCAGGACATACTCCCGGCAGTGTTATTTATCGTATCAGCAATCACGGCCAACATATGATTTTCTGGGGAGATATCATTCATGCAAAAGCGGTTCAGATGCCTGAGCCCGAGGTGGCAATTCATTTTGATGTCAACCAAAAACAGGCAGTTTCAACACGAGCAAATGTTCTGACAGAGACAGTGAAATCAGGCGATTGGGTTGCTGCGGCCCATATTTCATTCCCGGGATTCGGACATGTGAAAAAGGCGGCTAATAATGGTTATCGTTGGGTTCCAATAAATTACAGTGCTAAAGGAAATAACCCATAAAATCTAGAAGATAATTGCACAAAAGCCGCAGTCACTAATTTCTTACTGATGTGACTGCGGCTTTGTTTAAATCCTATCTTATTGCAGTAGTGAAAGCCTAAGCACTAAAGCGATTAATGTTACTGTTAGTACAGGAATGGTCATAATAATACCTGTTTTGAAGTAATATCCCCATGTGATGGTCATATTTTTTTGCGATAAAACATGTAACCACAACAAAGTTGCTAAACTTCCAATCGGTGTGATTTTTGGCCCTAAATCAGCGCCGATGACATTTGCATAAACCATTGCTTGCTGTATCAATCCGGTAGCCTCACTTCCCTCAATGGATAATGCGCCAATTAACACCGTTGGCAAATTATTCATAATCGAAGATAAAAAAGCAGTGATAAATCCAGTACCTAATGTGGCAATCCATAAACCTTTATCCGCAAGATAATTGAGTATTTCTGAAAGATAGTTGGTCAACCCGGCATTTCTTAAGCCATAAACAACCAAATACATGCCGAGTGAAAAAATCACAATTTGCCACGGTGCGCCACGTAACACTTTCTTTGTGTTGATAATGTGCCCTCTGGAAGCAATGACCCAAAGCATGAATGCTCCTATTGCAGCAATGGCACTGACTGGGATACCTAAAGGCTCTAAGACAAAGAAACCTACCAATAATGATACCAATACAAACCATCCCGCTTTAAATGTTGTCATATCCTTAATCGCTAAGGCCGGGTTGCCCAGTTTTGATACATCGTATTGTTGAGGAATGTCTTTGCGGAAAAAGTAATGCAACATGATTAACGTTGTGACAATAGCGGCAATGTCAACGGGGATCATGATGGCCGCATATTCACTAAAGCCAATATTGAAGAAATCAGCAGAAACGATATTAACCAGATTGGAGACAATAAGCGGTAAACTGGCTGTATCAGCAATGAAGCCGGCGGCCATGACAAACGCCAATGTTGTTCCTTTGTTAAATCCTAAAGCCAATAACATAGCGATGACGATCGGAGTCAATATTAACGCCGCTCCATCATTAGCAAATAAGGCGGCGACTGCTGCACCCAGCAAAATAATATAGCTGAATAATAATCGCCCTTTCCCACAGCCCCATTTTGCGACGTGTAAAGCCGCCCATTCGAAGAAACCACTTTCATCTAAAAGGAGGCTGATAATGATAATGGCAACGAATGTTGCAGTTGCATTCCAGACAATATTCCAGACAACGGGAATATCTTGAAAATTGATGACACCAAATATCAGGGCTAATATTGCACCGAGAGTCGCACTCCAGCCAATCCCTAATCCCTTCGGCTGCCAAATAACAAAAGTAATCGTTAGAATAAATATTAATGCTGCGATAAGCATAACAACCTCTTTTAAAAGACGCTGAAAAGCGCCTTTTATCCGCGAATGATCATTGATCAGCTAATTGACTTGGTGCTGATATCCCAACCTGCTCATTTTTTAACAAGAAACAATGGCAACACGCTTTATCAGTGTTGATATCACTTTCACAAAAATGACATCATATATGATTTTCCATATATATTAATTTAAATTTTTTTTAAATTGAACAACTACCGACAGGCTTCTTTGTCTCCATCGCATTAATTAACTGAGAAACTCTGTTTTTCTCTGTGGCATAAGTCAGATCTATCATGTTTTTTACCCACGGTAATAATGCCGGTGATAATCGGTAATGAACCCATTTCCCATGTTTTGAATCCAGTAGCAAACCGGATTCTCGCAACATAGCAAGGTGGCGGGATGTTTTGGGCTGAGACAGATTTAAAGCGGTATAAATATCACAAACACACAGTTCTCCGGCTGCTTTCAGAAGCAATATGATGTCCAGTCTCGTTTGATCGCTCAATATTTTAAATAATTGTAACGGCTTCATAGCAGCTCCTTTGTAATCTGTTTTGCAATGTACATCCGATAAATATATGCGTCAAATTGAATGTATTTTTACTTATAAGCACTTAAAGTGGGTACTCAGGATGCGGTTGCGTTCTACGGCAATAAATAGTTTTTCTAAGAAAATACAACAGCCCGTATAAATTAAAAATAATTACCTAATATGGGTTTTATCTTCCTCAGCCTCACCTTCTGCATTGATCTAGATACAGACAAAAGAAGCGCAAAAACAAAAATAATCGAATATAAACATCGTAATTAATTCTAATTATCCACCTTAATATATTTTTTCGGTTATTAATCACTCAGGCTTTTATTTTTGTAATCAATAGAAATTGATTAATTTGTTTGATGAATGAAATTGCAAACGAGACTCATTATCATGTAAAATCATACTCTCTAGATAAAAAATACATACTTTCATTAGGTTACGCATCATCTAAATTCCGGGGTAGATAAAAACATGTCAAAAACGTTGTCAGGTATACGTAAAAAAGCATATTTACTTACATTGTCATCATCATTACTGGCCTCCTTTGCATTACCTGCTATTGCTCAGGATTCTCTGACACTCTACACGACGCGAGAACCGGGTCTGATTCAACCATTGCTTGATGAATTCAAAAAAGAAACTTCCATCAATGTAAACACGGTGTTCATTAAAGATGGAATGTTAGAACGAGTAAAAGCTGAAGGTAAAAATTCTCCCGCCGATTTACTGATGACCGTTGATGCAGGTAATCTCATGGATCTTGTTGATGCCGGAGTGACTCAGCCTATTGAATCACGTACTTTAGTCGAGGTCATCCCTGCCGAATTGCGTGATAAAAATAATCACTGGTTTAGCCTTTCAATGCGCTCTCGCGTGCTTTATGTAGAAAAATCACTGCCAATCACTCACATTAATTATGAAGATCTCGCTGACTCAAAATGGAAAGGCAAAGTATGCATACGCGCAGGCCAACATCCCTATAATACAGCGCTCATTGCAGCCATGATTGCACATGATGGTGAAGCAAAAACGGAATCTTGGTTGCGTGGTGTGAAAGACAATCTTTCACGCAAAGCGACAGGAGGAGATCGCGATGTGGCTCGAGATATTCTGGGCGGCATTTGTGATGTGGGATTGGCAAACTCTTACTATGTCGGCCGCATGAAGAACGCAAAAGAAGGAACCGATGCCCGTAAATGGGGTGATGCAATAAACGTTGTTCAGCCTAAATTTAAGAATGGCGGAACCCACGTCAATATATCGGGAGCGGCTGTAGCAAAGAATGCACCACATAAGGAACAAGCCATAAAATTGATGGAATATCTCGTTTCAGCGCCGGCCCAACAGCTCTATGCGCAGGCTAACTATGAATATCCTGTCCGCAAAGGCGTTAAACTTGATAAGACGATAGGCAATGTAATAGGTAATGTTGAAGTGGATAACCTTTCACTAACTGACATTGTCAAATACCGTAAGAAAGCTAGCGAATTGGTAGATAAAGTTGGCTTCGATCAATAAAGCTCATTCAGCGGATAAGCGCGGTACCTTCTTGCGGCCGCGCTTCGTTTTTTCTCCGCTCAGCATATCAGCCATATGTATTGCGCTGGGTATTTTGGCCCCTTTGGTTTCTTTGTTGTGGCTGGCTGCAAACGCCGGGGTCGCTCATTGGGGGCACTTGATACATTTCGTTTTGCCTGACGCAGCTTTGAATACGTTAATTCTCTTGGTTGGTGTCGCCATACTCGTTATCTCGATTGGGGCGGGCAGCGCTTGGTTGGTAACTGCCTTTGATTTTCCGGGGAAACGGCTGATTAGCTGGGCACTACTGCTGCCCTTGGCTATGCCAACTTACATTGTTGCTTTTGCTTGGCTAGATTTGTTGCATCCGATTGGCCCAATTCAAGAGGTTATACGCGGTATTCTAGGCTACGATAGCCCGCGGCAATTCCGCCTGCCCGATTTACGCTCTATGAACGGAGCCATCATTTTGCTCGGTTTGGTACTGTATCCATATGTTTACCTAACCATGCGCGCCATGTTTATCAACCAACCCGCTCATTTACTGGAAGCTGCACGAACGTTAGGCCTTGGCCCCACAGGTACTTTTTTCCGGGTCGCTTTGCCCATGGCTCGCCCTGCTTTGGTAGTTGGAACCAGCCTGGCCTTATTAGAAACGTTAAACGATATTGGTGCATCTGAATTTCTTGGCGTAAATACGTTGACGGTAACGATTTATACGACTTGGGTCACTCGCTCAGATCTGCCCGCTGCGGCACAAATCGCCTGCACAATGCTAACAATCACTATCCTGCTACTGACACTGGAGTATTACGGCCGTAAAAATCAGCGCTACAGTTCAAACAGACAAATGAGAGGTATACAGGCAACGCGATTAGCCGGTATTAAAGCTTGGACGGTGACTTGCATGACAGGGCTGCCTATCCTGCTTGGTTTTGTTGCACCGGCACTCTTTCTTGGGTGGGAAAGCTATAAACGGCTGGGAGAGAGTATGACGCTCTCTAGCAGTCTGATGCATTCACTGCAAAACTCATTGTTGCTGGCTGTGGGTGTCACTGCCGTTGTTACATTACTCAGCTTAATTATTGCTTGGTATGCCCGTCATTCTGCAATCTCGAATCGTTCACCAGAACGGCGCCGCATAACATTGAGGATCGCGTCATTGGGCTATGCCGTTCCCGGCACTGTACTGGCGATAGGTCTGTTGACACCGGGGATGGCAATTGACAACTTACTTGCAGGGCTGGCCAACATCCAAGGACTCCCCCTACTTTCTTCGGGCATATTGTTGGTTATCTGTTGTTCCATGCGTTTTATGGCAATTGGCATCGGCTCACTTGATGCGGGATTAACCCGAATCCCACCTGTGATGGAACAAACATCACGTTTACTTGGCGAAAATGAATTAACGACTTTTTTACGCGTGCATCTGCCTTTGCTGCGCCCTGCTTTGGTAACAAGTGCTTTACTGGTTTTCGCTGACGCAATGAAAGAACTTCCTGCAACGCTATTATTGAGGCCTGTCAATTTTGAGACCTTGGCGACAACGCTTTATGCTGAAGCGGCCCGAGGTACTTATGAAGAAGGAGCAATAGCCGCATTAATGATCGTTATGGTTGGAACACTTCCTGTTGTTTTATTGGCTCGCAGTCAATTAAAAACGCATGGGAAATAATAGAAAGGTTATGAGGAATTAGAAAATTGCCTGATTTAACGCTCATTATGAATAATGTCTGCGTTTCCTACGGAAACAAACATTATCGCCATCACGTACTCAATGGCTTTTCTATGCATATTGCATCCGGGGAATTAGCTTGCTTACTTGGGGCATCGGGGTGTGGTAAGACAACGGTGCTACGTGCTATTGCTGGTTTTGAGCCAATATCTCAAGGGGCTATTCATATTGGAGGGCGTTGTGTTGCTGGGCCAAAAACATGCCTTCCTCCAGAACAACGTAATGTTGGCATGGTTTTTCAAGACTATGCCCTATTTCCTCATCTGACAGCCGCGCAAAATATCGCTTTTGGTCTCCGCAAGCAGCCGAAAGATATCCAGCAATCCCGCGTACAAACTATGCTTGAACTGGTAGGGCTTTCCCCACTGGCGCGCCGCTACCCACATGAAATGTCAGGCGGACAACAACAACGGATTGCATTGGCACGGGCTTTAGCACCTCAACCAACGGTGTTATTGCTTGATGAGCCACTATCCAGTCTTGACCCTGTAAATCGAAAACGATTAGGTCAAGAAGTCAGGGATATCTTGCATGATGCAAGGCAAACTGCACTTTTGGTCACTCACAGTGAGCAAGAAGCTGAACTAATGGCTAGCCACATAGGTTATGTGAGAGAGGGAATATTTCACTTGCGAGAATGATGATGTTAATTTGATATTTAAAATAATCATTAAAAATCAAACTAATATCGAAACTCTGGTTCCAAAATTCAAGACCGCCAAGTGGGTATTTACAGCGTTTGACGGCCTCCATGCTTTTTATATTACGCAGCGTGGACAGGTTTAATTGTTAACTGTATTTGCCCATCCTTACCAACATCGGTCACTATAATGTCCCGAAGGTCGGACACAACAACTTCGCCAGGAAACTTCGACGACGGGTATGTTGTTGCCACAACAATGACATATGCCCCTGAACGGTGCCCGGCTTCGATTCCTCCCGGTGCATCCTCAACAACCAGACAGCGTCGAATATCGACACCTAACTTTGCAGCCGCTTGCAGATACCCTTCAGGATCCGGCTTGCCAGCCTGAACTTTTTCGGCTGTCACCAATGCCTTGGGTTCGGGGATCCCGCAATAAGCCAGCCTTGTTGTTGCTATATTTTCGGTTGAAGACGTCACTATTGCCCATTTGCCTTCAGGGATAGAGAAAATCAGCTCTTTCGCACCGGAAATTGTCGTAACATGGCTCTCTTTCGCCTCTTCAACTGTGAAAAGATCTACAGCGGCTTGGATATCGGCATCATCGCCTAAAATGCTGCGTGCAGTATCTTCCGGCCGACGTCCATGCGATTGGTCGATAACGGATTGAGGCTCCAGCCCATAATGTTGCGCCCAACGTGACCAGATCCGTGCGCATGCACTACTGGAATCGATTAGAGTGCCATCCATATCGAATAATATTGCGTCGACTTCGATAAATTTTCGCCAAGATTGTTCATTGATTTTCTCCTATCAATTACTTCTTTTCTTAATTTAAGTAGACAATTGAGCTGTTTTTTTCACCTTTATCTACCGGCACGCTTTATCCACTTTATTTCATGACGCCATTTTTCATTGCATTCGTTTAAATATGAATGTAGTAATGGAATACTATTCGAGTAGCACAATAGCTTCATCTGGCTGCCTTAAATATTGCTACCTTCTTTCCGTTTATAAACAAAACGTACCTTAGATCAATATAGAGATAATGGCGGAAAAACAAACCGTACGTTGTAGCCATAACGAATTAATGCAAATTAAAGTTAACATATTTTTAACTGGAGCGTGTTATATGTATACAGTTGCAATGGTTATTTTTGATGAGTTTACCGATATTGATTACTTTTTAATGCGCGATATTTTTGGCCGTTGTCGGAATGATTTTAATGTGAGAGTTTTAGGAACAAAGCCTCACCACACTTCTACTCTTGGGCAGAAAGTAGAAACCGATGATCATATATCTCTCGCCAATGATGCTGATGTTGTATTATTCAGTAGTGGTCGATTAGGAGTTCCAATGGCATTGGCTGACGATAATTTTATTAATTCATTCGAACTCGACCAACAGCGACAAATTATCGGCTCTATCTGCTCCGGATCTTTCATTCTCCAAAAGCTCGGGTTACTCGACGGAATCCAAGCAACTACCCATCCTTATGCCAGATCTGAATTTATCAATATGGGCGCTGATATAGAAGATAAGCCGCTGGTTGTGCGTGGAAACATCGGTACTGCCGGTGGCTGCCTTTCCGCAATGTATTTAACGGGTTGGATTGCAGAAAAACTTTTTGATAGCGAAAAACGTCGAAAAATGCATCATCCACTGATTCCAGTCAATCAACATGAGCTATTTGAAAATATTATTGCCGATGCTATTTCTGATGCCAAAAAGAAATAAAATGGAACAATTGGTAGCACGAAAAACTGAAAGTAAAAAAGCCATAATATGTGGCTTTTTTACTCAGGTTATTGTAGCTATTTTTGCTATACCGTGATAACCGCTAATTCATCCCCCCAACCAGATAGAACGCGATCAGAATGAGCCACTCTAAGGCAATCAAATATCTTTATAATAAGCGTTGCAAGAATAACTGAATTTGCTGTTGCACTGAGTTTTGCCGCGCGATATCTACTTCAAATCCCTGCAAATATATAAAATTCAATTGATTAATACCCAAAATGTTAAGTGCAAATGTTAAGTACGGTGTAAAAAAATCTTTCTGCCGGCTACTGTTAACAATTTGTGATCCTGACTTAACGATAATAATGGTTGGCCTATCTGCTAATAGCCCTATCTTTCCTGCTTTGGTAGAGGTAAATGTTCTGTTATTACGCAATACATAATCCAACCAAAGTTTTAGGCTGGCTGGAACACTCAAGTTATGTACTGGTGTGCTAATGATTAAAGCGCGGGTTGTTTCAAGCTGGTGAATCAATTGTTCGGAGATCGCGAAACTAGGATGATCAAATTCCCGATTTTGAGTTATTGCCTGAGCATAATCTGCAGTAATGTTCGGTAAAGACTCATCTGTTAATTGGCGCTTAATTCCTTGTAAACCTGAAACATTGGCAAATGCATTTTCAATAAGCTTAGACGCTAGTGAGTTAGTACTGTGAGGACTTGCATCTAACCAAAAATAATCTTGCATTAGAGTACCTCAACAAAATGCATCGCTTTCGATAATAAGCCATTACGAAAATAAAAGCGCTGTGCCCGAGCATTGCCCAACCCCGTATCTAAAACGAAATGGGCACAATGCGCTTCTACTGCCTTGGCTCGAACTGCATCTAACAATTGCTTACCAATGCCTGAACTGTGGCTATCGTGTGCGACCACTAAATCATCGAGATATAAAAAACGGCCATAGAGCAAATTTTCCTGAATTCTATATCCGGCCAATCCAAGCATTTTTGATGACTCCATTATGGCCAGAAGTCGATAACCTGCCTGCTGCTGACGTACTACTTGCTCCACATATAACTGAGGATTGACCAGATGTGGACGGAGTTGCTGCATTAACACAAAGCTGTCCAATAAATGTTTTTGCTCAGTTAACGAAATAATTTCCAACACGCTGAGTACCTTTGTCTGTGATTTTCTATTTATGTTACAGATATATGGTCCCCTCATACATGCTCAAAAAATGCTAATTTATATAAAACAAAAGCAACCATTACATTAGGTAATGGAAAAACCGCTATTTAAGCCAGGTGGAAACCTACAATTGCCTTTGTACAAACAAATTTATTTGGGGTTCTACGCCGGAACCGCCGAAATTTTCAACCTGTTATTTTTTTATCCTGAGGTGCAGCCCTTTATTAAGTGACTTCAGGCGATTAAGCCCGAAGTCTCATTGTGCGAACACGCAGAAAGTGTAGCGTTAATTTTCAGCATTCAAATGTTGTCTTATGAATATTGCGTCTTCATCCGCTCCCATAATCAACGCTGATGCTCGGTTGCGCTGCCACGGTCGCCCGATAAAGTAAAGCCCCTCGATTGGAGAGATGCCTTTGGAATGTAAAACCTCTCCCTTTGGCCCGACAGCATTGGGAATATGTATCCACCCCATATCATCTTTATAGCCTACCGCCCAAACGATCGAAGTGATTTTTTCGCAGGCGTTATTCTCAAATTTTGCAACGTCATTATTTGCACTGACTAAGCGCGGCATGATTTTGACTCCTTTGCTGGCTAAGTAAGGCAAATCTCTATTTCTGTTTGGAATAGGATCTTTACTGCGCAGTATTTTACCTATCATTGATGAGCTGGATGCTTTCAATAGCCCCAATCTATGCAGCCACCACCACACAGAACGCCCCAAAATATATTCAGGCAATAAGTTACGAGGCTTACCTACCGCCAACAAAACAGTGTGTGTCGATGTCAGATCAAGTGCGATATCCCTTCCACTTGCGCCATCGCCAACAACAAGTACAGTACCTTCAGGTACAGCATGCATATCATCCACATTATCAGGTGTAAACTGTCTGACAGTTTTACTGACATGGGGAGCCAGTGTTGGTATTTTCGGAATTTGAAAGCCACCAGCGGCTACGATCACATGGCTGGCAACGATTTCAGTGCCATCTGATAAGACAGCAATGAATTGCCCAATAATGTTTTTTTTAAGTGACACAACTGCTATGCCAAGCCGAATCGGAAAATCGAAATAAGATGCATATTGTTCTAAATAGTCTGCAAATTCATCTCGTGTAGGATAATCATCTGCCGCTCCCTTTAGTTTCAAACCCGGTAACGCACTGAGTCCTCTGGGGGTAAATAAAGTCAACGACGCGTATCTTTTGCGCCACGTATCACCAATACGACTGTCGGCGGAGACCATTATAAATGGAATATTTTTCTCTTTTAATCGGAAAGCCATCGCTAAACCCGCTTGACCCGCGCCGATAATTAAGACGAATTTATTTTTTAAAGGTGACATATTCAGCATTTCCTTGATTAATAAGAATGCATGAATATTAATGTCCTAGGCAGGAAAAACTTTCAAAAATTGGCTGACTTGCTTAGCAAAACGAGGGGAAATTCCCATTAATCTTCTGCTCGTTGCAGATAAATGTGACGGGGAATCAAAACCACTCTCCAGTGCAGCCTGTGTCACGCTATCGCCTTGATAAATTTTTAGTAATGCCGTGATTAGCCGATGAAACAGCAAATAACTTTTTAAACTACTGCCTGTACTATCAGTAAATAAATGTGAAAGCCTGCTACGCGACAAATAGATATTGGCTAAAAGAGAATCATCATGGGGAGGCAATTTTGAGGTGGATTGAAGTGTAGAGATAATGGCATTAACTCGCTTATCGCTTATTTGATGAGGCAAATAACACGCTGAGACGCCCAGTTCTTGTACTGTTTTTTGCCATAATCGATTGTAAGTATCGCTATCAATTTGAAGTTGCTTAAACATATTGTGTGCATCAGGAATAAGAGATTGCAAATGAGGCGATAAGTCTCGAAAAAGCAGGTTATCATTCAACCATTGATGGCGTAAGCATGCTGCGAGCGGGGATGTGTGATTGATCAATACCAGCCAATAAGCTTGCTTTTCTAGCATAATACAGTGAGTTACCCTACTGTTTAAAAGAAATGCGGTTGATTGATAATTCTCATCATTAATCTTTATTGTGATAGGCTCATTTTTAAGTGAGACGATAAAGTGCATAAAATCGTGACGGTGTCGATGGGCTGAGAGTTTATCTCCACATAATGATAAATGGTCAGGCATACCAAATAGCTTTAAATTCATGTTTAATCCGTTTGCGTAATGAATATTTAATTGTTTTACATTATGGTTCAAAACTAATTTTTCAAAACGACGGTTAGCTGAAATTCAACCCCATTCATTATAGACCTACTTGTCATAATGAAACCATGCATTAATGAATGTGTTGAATAATATCTTTTACTGGGAAATTATTTAAATTCCAATGATTTGCTATAGATAAATTAATTCATTTAATTGTGTTAGGACTCGAGGTTTGTGCTAAAAATCCTTTTTTAACAACAGGATATTTTTGTCCAATTACAATAGAGTTAATATTGATAGTGGGTAAACGTATATTAACAATCAACTTTTATTCTAAAAATTAAAACATATGCCATCTAAATCAAAGACTTCTATAATAGCACTACTGTCTTCTTCGTTATTATTGACCATTGGGCGCGGTGCAACGATCCCTTTTATGGCCATTTACCTCTCGCGTGAATATGACATGCCGGTCGATCAGGTCGGTTTTGCCCTAACAGCGGCATTAAGTTTTGGTGTCTTGTTTAGCATCGGGTTTGGCATTCTTTCTGATAGGCTCGATAAAAAGCGCTGCATGTTACTGGCAATCATTGTTTTTATCTGTGGTTTCATCACCATTCCACAGGTGAATAGCGCCAGTTTGGTGGTGGTGTTTTTATCGTTGATAAATTGCTCTTATACGGTGTTTTCAACCGTTCTGAAAGCTTACTTTGCTGATACATTGCCTGCGTCTGCCAAGACAAAAGTATTTTCAATGAATTATACGTGCACCAATATAGGTTGGACTATTGGCCCTCCATTGGGAACTTGGTTGATGGTATACAGCATGAATTTACCATTTTTGCTTGCAGCAGTTTCTGCCGCTTTGCCAATCGTGTTTATTCAATATTATGTACAAAATAGGCGTATAGCTGATGGAGATAGCAAATCTTCTGCATGGAAGCCTTCAGTCATGCTGCACGATCGGGTTCTTGCTTGGTTTATTCTGTCTGCTTTTCTGGGTTCATTGGTATTTGGTGCTTTCGCTTCCTGCATTTCACAATATGTGTTGACCATTGCTGATGGCTCTTTAGCCAAATCCGTAGTAGGTGTCGTATTGCCTATTAACGCAGCAATCGTGGTGTCTTTGCAATATATGGTCGGCAGACGAATTCGCCCGGATAATATCAAGGCATTGATGACGCTTGGTACGCTCTTCTTTTTACTCGGCTTGGGCGGTTTCATACTCGCAGGTAGTAACCTGATAATCTGGGGAATTGCAGTGGCTATTTTCACATTGGGTGAACTTATTTACGCGCCCGGTGAGTATATGCTGATCGATAACATTGCGCCCGACGGGATGAAAGCCAGCTATTTCTCGGCACAAACTCTGGGCTGGCTCGGCGGTGCATTTAACCCCATGTTTAGCGGTGTGATACTCACTCATCTCCCACCATATTCATTGTTTATGATTATGATGGGGATCAGTGTATTGGCTTGGTTATGTATGCTGAGAGGTATGAAGATCAGAAACGCTCGAGTAAAACTTTTTTAACGTGTGTCTTGATCCAATATCTCAAGAGCAGGGGCGAATAGATTACTTTGTATTGCCCCTATTCTTTTGGAAGAAAATTACCCGCAGAAAATTTAATTATTTAATTATTTAATTCTGCTGTTGGCCAATCAATATAACCAGCCGCCCCATTACCGTAATGAGAGTTTTTGTAACTACTCGTCAATTCAAGGCCATAGCGCAGGCGTTCGACCAAATCAGGATTGGCAATAAATAGGCGCCCAAATGCGACGGCATCAATCTTATTCTCTGCGCGACGGGAAATGGCCATTTCAAGATCATAATCGTTATTGCCAATATAAGCGCCATCAAACAGAGCCCTTAGAGCATCCAAATCGATACCTTCAGGAACTTCACGAGTTTGTCCTGTAGATCCTTCAACAAAATGGAGATATGCCAGATTGAATTGATTGAGCTGCTGAATTAAATAACCGTATGTTGCCATGACATCGCTATCAATAGGCGTATTTCCGACTTCGGGTGTAACAGGAGACAATCGAATACCAACGCGCCCACCACCCCAAATGCGGGTTACAGCTTCCACCACTTCCAGTACCAACCGTGTACGATTTTCTATTGAGCCACCGTATTGATCTGTACGATGGTTGGTTGAATCACGTATAAATTGTTCCAGAAGGTAATTGTTGGCTGAGTGAATTTCGACACCATCAAAACCTGCCCGTTTGGCACATTCAGCGGCATGCCTGTACTGCTCGATAATATCCGGGATTTCATCGGTTCTGAGTGCGCGAGGCATGGAGACTTCTTGAATGCCTTTGTCGGTAAAAACCATACCATCAGCTTTAATGGCTGAAGGAGCCACAGGTGCTTCATTATTAGGTTGGAGATCGACATGTGAGCAACGGCCAACATGCCACAATTGCACGACTATCTTTCCACCAGCAGCATGAATGGCATCGGTAACTTTTTTCCAGCCAGCTACTTGCTCTTCTGTCCAGATGCCCGGGGTCATAGTATAGCCAAGGCCCTGCGCTGAAATATTCGTGGCTTCTGAAATAATTAAACCAGCGCTGGCACGTTGGGCATAATATGTCGCGTTAAGCTCATTCGGAATACCTTCCTTGTTTGAACGGCTGCGCGTTAAAGGAGCCATGACGATACGGTTGGAAAGTTCAATTTCCCCTAGCTTGGCTGGAGAGAACAAATCGGTAGAAACAGAATTGTCGATCATGAGATGTCCCTTTTTAATAATTGGTTCGTCGTTTATTAAAAAATAATCATAGCTAATTAATGAAAAAGGAGTTGAAGTGGATTTCAAGCTGCTCTTGGCAGCTTGAACCGAGAGTAAAATGCATCAATATGACGTGTTGTATCAACGAATTATTTTTAACCGTTAATATTTTCAACTACCTTAAATTCGATCACAACGATTTCCATATCTGGTGAGAAAACACCAAGCCTTTCAAAAAATTGCTGATGCTCTTGTTGCCAATGAAGTAAACTTCTATCTCCCTCACCTTCTTTCCATGCCAGCTCCTCGGTCATTTCTGAAAATTGCATGAGGTGCATGGCGATGATTCTTGCCACACAAACTGGATTATCTTGACTGTCAAAGACAATATAATGATTTCCCACCGTCATTTTTCCATCGCCTGACTCATAAGCAAGGTAAGCCTCGAACGGACACGTTGTCGCTGTTTTTGTACCTTGGTTAACAAGTTCAGCCATCTCATCCTGCATGGCAGCAGAATCACCAAATACCCAACGGCCTGCTTTTGGATATTTGCTTTCCATTAATTCCGTAATTTCATTTGTTTTCATATTATCGTATGGGATTTCATCAAGTTTTAGTCGCGGGTTTATTTACTAACACAATGTCCCAATACTTCACTACTACTTTCAATCAACTGTATGACAGACTTCTTAATTATTCATAATGAAAATAACAAGTGCGGTAAAATTGAGCGGTGAATTACCACTCAATTAATAGATTAATAATTTTTGTTATTCAATTTATTCTTTTGCGATTATTCTGAGCATTTCCCTGAATGAATATGGGATTAGCTATGATTAGGAAAGGCAAATTGCGCTGCTTCATGGCTTTCACGTTTAATCCAACGTTGAGTGATAGTTTTACGTCGAGTATAAAAACGTACGCCATCCGGGCCATAAGCATATAAATCACCGAACAGTGAGCGTTTCCAACCACCAAAACTGTGATAGGCTACCGGAACAGGCAATGGAACATTAATGCCTACCATGCCGACTTCAATTTCATTAGCAAATAACCGGGCTACTTCACCGTCATTTGTAAAAACGCAAGTTCCATTGCCATATTCATGGGCATTGATCAGCGCGATGGCCTCTTCCAAACTGGAGACACGGACAATGCACAGCACAGGCCCAAAAATCTCTTCCTGATAAATACGCATTTCTGGTGTCACGTGATCAAATAAACAACCACCGATGAAGAAACCATTTTCATGCCCGCTGACAGACAAATCCCTGCCATCAACGATCAATTTAGCACCGGCATTCACACCTTCAGCAATATAACCAGATACTCTGTCCAAATGAGCTTTGGTGACTAACGGCCCCATATCCAAACCGCGCTCTGTTCCTGCTCCAATTTTAAGGGCCTGAATTTGAGGGACTAATTTTCCAATTAAATCATCCGCTGTTTGAGCACCCACACATACAGCAACCGAGATCGCCATACAGCGTTCACCGGCCGAACCGTAAGCCGCTCCCATTAACGAGCTGGCTGCGTTATTTAAATCAGCGTCAGGCATAATCACCGCATGATTCTTCGCTCCGCCAAGGGCTTGAACGCGTTTGCCATGCCGTGTTCCTTCGCTGTAGATATATTCTGCCGTTAATGTCGAACCGACAAAACTGAGTGCTTTCACATCAGGAGATGTAATTAAACAATCAACCGCTTCTTTATCACCGTTGACAATATTCAATACGCCTTTTGGCAAACCTGCCTGATAGAGTAATTCAGCAATATACAATGCTGAACTGGGTGCGCGTTCTGAAGGTTTAAGAATGAATGTATTGCCACAAGCAATTGCCAGTGGATACATCCATAAAGGCACCATTGCAGGAAAATTAAACGGTGTTATTCCTGCAACAACACCCACGGCCTGAAAATCACTCCATGAATCAATATCAGGCCCCACATTACGATTAAACTCACCTTTCAATAATTCCGGCGCTGCGGTGGCAAAATCGACGTTTTCAATTCCCCTTTTCAATTCTCCGGCAGAATCTTCCAGCGTTTTACCGTGCTCTTCACTAATCAGCGTGATTATCTGTTCTTCATATTGTTCAAGCAGTTGTTTAAAACGGAACAAGATTTGTGCCCGTTTGGCGGGTGGTGTATTGCGCCAGACAGGCAATGCCGCTTTAGCGGCGGCAATTGCTTGTTGAACCGTCTCCACGCTCGCCATTTCAACCTGACGTATGATATTCCCGGAGGATGGGTTAAATACTGCTGCTGTTCTGCCTCTGCTGTTTGCTGAAGTGATTTCACCATTAATTAAATGCGTAATTGTTTGCATGTTTTTTCCTTTCTGTTATTTAACCTGGTGTAAAACATCGCCTACCGCATTGAACAAGCGATCTAAATCATCCTTCTTGGCATTAAACATCGGGCCGAATTGCAACGTATCGCCACCAAAACGTACATAAAAGCCCGCTTTCCACAGCGCCATGCCAGCTTCAAAAGGCCGAACAACACCATCTCCTTCCCTTGGCGCGATTTGAATGGCACCCACCAGCCCGCAGTTGCGGATATCGACCACATTCGGGCAATTTTTCAGGTGATGTAAAGCCTGTTCAAAGTGCGGAGCTAATTCTGCGGATTGTTGCAACAAATTCTCTTTTTCCAGCAGTTCCAATGTGGCCAAGCCTGCCGCACAGGCAACCGGATGACCGGAATAGGTATAACCGTGGCTGAATTCGACCATATGTTCAGGCAGAGGCTGTGACATAAATGCATCATAAATTTTGCTTGATGCGACAACGCCCCCTAATGGAATGGCACCATTGGTAATTTGTTTGGCGAAATTAAGGAGATCCGGAGTGACACCAAAATACTCAGCACCACTCCAATGCCCCAAACGACCAAAGCCGGTAATGACTTCATCGAAAATCAGTAAGATATCGTGTTGAGTACATATTTCCCGCAGGCGCTGCAAATAACCCAATGGCGGAATAATCGCACCGGCAGATCCAGACACGGGTTCTACAATAACGGCCGCAATATTACTGGCATCATGTAACTCAATAATCTTTAGCAGTTCATTCGCCAATTCAGGGCCACCGGAAGAAGGCATGCCTTTGGTAAAGGCCATGTTGGCCTGCAAAGTATGTGGCAGGTGATCCACATCCATAAATTGGCCAAACATTTTGCGATTACCGCTAATGCCGCCAAGACTGGTACCTGCAATATTGACACCATGATAGCCACGGGCACGGCCAATAAACTTGGTTTTTGAGGATTGCCCTTTGATTCGCCAGTAAGCGCGCGCAATTTTTACCGCGGTATCTGCCGATTCTGACCCTGAGCTGGTGAAGAACACATGATTTAAATCTCCAGGCATCAGGCTTGCAATTTTATCAGCCAATTTGAATGATAAAGGATGGCCGTATTGGAAACCGGGAGAATAGTCCAGTGTTCCCAATTGGCTGGAAACAGCATGACGGATTTCATCGCGGGAATGCCCGGCTCCGCAAGTCCATAGGCCGGATAAGCTATCATAAATACGTCGGCCTTGTTCATCGACCAGCCAGCTTCCTTTCGCTGAGGTAATAATACGTGGATCTTGTTGAAAATGGCGGTTGGCACTAAATGGCATCCAGTGCGATTTTAAATTCAGTGATTGTGAAGGAACAGCTTGCAGCGGGTTGGTTTTAAGATGATTGGTTTTAACCATATTGTTTTCTGACATTTTTTAACTCCTCCCACAAGGTGTAATAAAGAGTTTGCAATGAAAATAGACTCAAGTTAAATCTCAATTATAGAATCATTAGTTATGAGTTTACTTATGTAAATGAAATTCACAAACTTTAGTTAACTAATTGATTTTTAATCAAGACTATTGCGGATCGTTAAAGTTGTCGTAGAACGCTATTGTAAAACATAATTGTTTTGTTCGGTGGATATCTTTGAATCGTAATTCGTAGAATAAAACGAATTAATGAAATATTTACATTATTTTTAGCTTAAAAAATTATAAATAAATAGCATTATGATTTACCTGAGAATTAGGTGGTTATCAATTAATAACTATTTTTCATTATACGAATAATACTAAATTGTTATCTAATATATTCGATGATGATTGATATTAATTTGTAAATGATTTAATGGAGTAGCGTAATGCGTTTTTTGGGAAAAATATTAGCAAAATTATTTGTTATATCGCTGTTAATTGGCAGTGCTCCGTTTTCTTATGCTGAAAAAAACGGTGAAGAACCATGTAAAAGTGTATGTTGGCAGCCTATTTAATTTCCTTTAGAGTAAAAAATGTTCTGATTTTTTCGCCATAAAATATTGCCAACTATTTTTTATACATATGGTTTTTATTTAAGCACCAAGGTTAGTTATTATTGCTTTGGTGCTTAACTTATTAATTAACCAGTGATTGTTGAATTTTTGAATTACTGATCAAATAACCTGAAAATTATTTTCACAACGCCAGCAAAAATGCAGTAAAATCGTCGCCCATTGTAGTGGGAATTGATCTGGGTCATTAATTTGTTATCGCTTTTTCGCCTATCAATACGCCGAACACCTGCCTTTATCGCCTTATTGTCGATTTTGATGCTGTTCATTGCGCCGGTGGTTTCAAAAACACTGGAGCATCATCGTGATAGCATAAAAAGTGAAATAAACCACAGCATGTCGATGTCTGACATGCCAAATCAACATCATCAATTATCATCACACACTATGAATCATCATGGTGTCGATCATACCCATACAGGGTTGATGGATGATATTGCATGTGGTTACTGCCAGTTGTTGATTAACCTGCCATTATTGGCAGGGAATTTTATCCCCTTTATTCTTTTGCTGTTAATCATTTCCCGGGCACCACCAGCTTTACGCCTTTATAGCCCAATCGTTCAACTGTTTTATGGCGAATCACAACCACGCGCCCCACCCCTTAATTAATCACTTATCCGAAATAAATTATTTTATTTTCTTGTGTTGCCCTTTTGGCAAGACAAGCTGGACTTGTATCAGACAAATTCTAGAAAACAGGATTTGTTGTTAATTAAGGAATATTTTTTATGTCTACTGCACAATTGTTTCGCATATCCCCTCTGGCGACTGCATTAACCATGGCTCTTGCTGTAGCACCAATCAGTGGTTGGGCTGCTGATGCAGATCACAATAAAAAAGAGGAAAAAGAAACACAAGTTGTAAACAATGAAAGTGAATCCGTCATAATCGTAGCTGCTCCCGCAGTTTCACCGCTTAATGTCGCGACTTCATTAAAAGCGCCCCGCCAGCCAATACCCGCCAGTGATGGCTCAGATTACCTGAAAACCATTCCTGGTTTTTCTCAAGTCCGTAATGGCGGCACCAATGGCGATCCG
Organism: Xenorhabdus santafensis; assembly: GCF_033949405.1. Taxonomy (NCBI): domain Bacteria; kingdom Pseudomonadati; phylum Pseudomonadota; class Gammaproteobacteria; order Enterobacterales; family Morganellaceae; genus Xenorhabdus; species Xenorhabdus santafensis. The sequence goes on from NZ_VCDN01000013.1 coordinate 57,243, forward strand.
GTATTCCGTGGCATGTTTGGCTCTCGTTTACGTATGCTGATTGATGACGGTGAAGTACTGGGCGCTTGTGGCGGGCGGATGGACTCCCCAAGCTCTTACATTTCACCAGAAAGTTATGATGTCTTGAGTTTGGTCAAGGGCCCTCAAACTGTACTTTGGGGGCCGGGTAACTCTGCGGGAACGATTCGTTTCGAACGTACCCGCCCACAGTTTGATAAGCTGGGAGCACAAGGCAACGTCAGCACGGTTGTCGGTTCCAATGGCCGTTGGGATGGTAATGCAGATATCAGCATTGGGAGTGATCTGGGCTATATCCGGATGATTGGTAATAAATCTCGCGCTGATGATTATAAAGATGGCGATGGTAAGCACATCCCTTCCCGTTGGGATAAGTGGAATACGGATATTGCATTTGGTTGGACACCTGATAAAGATACCTTGCTCGAACTGAACGCCGGGCAAGGTGACGGTGAAGCACGCTACGGAACAAGAAGTATGGATGGCACCCAATTCAAGCGGAAAAGTGTTGGTGTGCGTTTTGAAAAATCCAATATCGGTGAGGTGTTTGACAAATTTGAATCCAATTTCTACTACAACAACACCGAACATGTGATGGACAACTACACCCTGCGCCATTCTGAGCACAAAATGGTATCCAGGCCGGGTCGTTTAACTATGGGTGGCCGCATGGCTGGGACTTGGTTTTGGGATGATTTCAAGCTACAAAGTGGCGTAGACGCACAAACCAATATTCACCAGACTAACACCGCTCATAATGGATGGAGAAAAAACGCCCGCTTCCGTGATTATGGTATTTTTGGTGAATTAACCTGGAACGTTGCTGAACGGAATAAGATTATTGGTGGTGCCCGTTTGGATCGGGCATCGGTATATAAATATGCCACTCAGCAAGAACGCAAAGATACCCTTCCTTCCGGCTTTGCACGCTATGAACATAATCTGAAAAATATGCCAGTTATGTTCTATGCCGGTGTTGGCTATACTGAACGGTTCCCTGATTATTGGGAGCTTTTCTCCGCCAAAAACAACAATAACTTTAACACGTTAAAAAGCGAAAAAACCACGCAATTGGATATTGGTGCACAGTATGACGATAAGCGTCTGAAAGGCTGGGTATCGGCATATGTTGGCAAAGTGGATGATTTTATCCTTTTCCACTACCAAGGTAGTGGAAAGAATAAACCGAACTATGCCGGAAACGTGGGAGCCACCATTATGGGAGGCGAATTGGGTGTTGCCTATAAGCTGAACGATGATTGGAAAACGGACGCCAGCTTAGCGTATTCTTGGGCACAAAACACTACCGATCACCGTCCATTACCACAAACGCCACCTTTAGAAGCACGCTTCGGGTTGACTTGGGAACATGGCGATTGGACTAATACTGGTTTGTTGCGTTTGGTTAACAGCCAGCACCGCGTGGCGATTGGCGAAGGTAACGTTATCGGTAAAGACTTTGACAGCAGCAAAGGTTTCGCCATACTGTCTGCCAATACCGCCTATAAAATAAATAAAAATGTTCAAATCAGCGCTGGAGTTGATAATCTTTTTGATAAAACTTATAGCGAACATCTTAACTTAGCCGGAAATAGCGGTTTTGGTTATCCTTCGGATAAATCAATACCAGTAAACGAACCTGGCCGAACTTATTGGGCGCGAGTTAACGTTAAATTCTAATATTTGCTTTTTAACCGTCGAATTCGCCCTGACTTATGTCAGGGCGAATTTCTTTGAAAATACGTTTAAGGTATTTTCTTATATGGGAAATTTAATTATTTCCTTGAGAAAAGATAATTTTTACGCCAACCAAATAATATTTAACTGACTGATTCATTGCTCAACAGCCATTGCTGCAATAACTTTGCCAATTGCTCTTGTTGTGCGTCCGTCAGAGGCTTAAGGATGGCTTTTTGATTATCTAAATGGTTTTCCATTGCTTTGTCTATAAGTGCTTTCCCTTCAGAGGTCAGAAATACTTTACGACTGCGCCGATCCTTTGTATTAGCCGTTCGCTCAATTAACCCTCGCTGTACCATATGCTCAATACGGGTACTCATTGCACCGGAAGTGAGCATGATGGACTGATACATTTCAGTTGGTGTAAAGGGGGCATTGCTACGACGTAATGTTGCAAGAATATCAAATTCAACCGCACTCAGACCATATTCCTTAAAAGTATGTTGCAAACGTTGCTCAATTATTTTATTTATGCGGCCTAGTCGTCCAATGACGCTCATTGACGATAGTTCAAGATCTGGGCGTTGTTGTTTCCATTGTATGAGTAATCGGTCAACGTGATCATACATCATGCTTTTTTATCCTATTCACTTTGTTCCGATAAAAAGATACTTGATAAAGATCATTTAGGCTATTATTTTAACCTCTCTTTTAGCCAAATCTAAAATAATTAGAAAAACTCTAAACCTACATAGAGTGTAATGGAATTCAGTTTTAACAAACTGATGAAAATAACAGGAAAATCCATGAAGCTTACTATTATCTCTGGAAGCCAGCGTCCAGATTCCCACAGTCAACGTATTGCTAATTACTTACAGAAGCTCAGTTATGAGCACGGTTTTACTGATATACAACTATTTGATCTTTCTCAAGTGGAATTGCCGTTACATGACGGTTTCACCACGGATATATCAGCGGAATCGCATCCGTGGCAAGTCATTGCGCGGGATTTAAGAAAAAGCGAAGCATTTATCTTTATCACGCCAGAATGGCACGGCATGGTGACACCCGCATTAAAGAACTTTTTGTTGCATTGCTCATTGGACGAATTAGGGCACAAACCAACATTATTAGCCAGTGTATCCAGCGGAACTAACGGGGTTTATCCTCTTTGCGAATTGCGCATGACAGGATTCAAAAATAACCATGTTTGCTTCTTGCCAGATCATTTAATTTTCCGTCAGAGCAGCGAGTTGATTTCAGAGGATTTTGTGTGCAGTGCCCCTGCATTTGAAGGCCGAGTTCACTATACCCTGAAATTACTCAACGCTTACACTAAAGCGTTGAGACTGGTTCGTGAAGAGGTTAAAGACGAAATCAGTAACTACCGGAACGGAATGTGATTTAACACCGTTTTCTTACTCGGCTCAACTTCCTAAAGAGCCGAGTATATTTGCTTCCCCACCTCTATTATCTCAAGTTAATGCTACCCCAGCTTAGAATCTCTGGAATGGGAAGCAAAAGGCGTAAAATAACCACAAATCGTCATTTCAATTCTGATTAATTTCTTTCGCATGAAATTCAAATAACCCAATACTGGATAAAAACACAGTATATGGGTTATTTGGCACTTTTGTTTAATTACAGGACAAACATTGATTTGAATTTAATCTTTGCGGTTTAAAAACAACCAACTCAATGTGTTCCTGCATATATACGCTTCGTCTTTCAA
>NZ_VCDN01000014.1:0-195202 GCF_033949405.1 Xenorhabdus santafensis
TGCCGCCTGATACTGGTAAACCTGTTGGCCTTTTTTGGGGCGGTAACGGGAAAGCAACAAACTGCCTTGCAGCAAGTTGTCACCTAATATGGCGGGGTGTTCTTCAAGCAATTGCCAGTCTTTCAGACCATTTTTCAGCAACGCCTTCTGGCGGGTGAGATAACCGGCTAAATCTTCTCCATCATTTAGCTGGTCGCGGCTGATATTCAATGCAGGTACATTAGGCGCGATGATAATATTGACGGTTTGTTCCTGATAACCTTCCGGTAGAGTAATGCTGCCTTCCGAGAACAGACAGCGTGAGCGTGTTTCCATATTTCCTTTGCCTTATTAAAAATAAATTTATGTTTTAGTTATATGAATAAGGGCAGGATATAACAGCTACATTTATGAGTTCCAGAGTGAACAGGATAGCCGCACGGAAATTGTGATTAACTTCTATTTATAAATAAAATCAGATTATTACGTAGTATTAATTTAACTTAATGCTTCAAATTAAAACATCACTGACGCGTTCCACTTGTCTTCTTTGTGTTACCGGGCTAATACATTACTCAGTAACACAAAGAGTTGAAAAAACACCTACCAAGAAAAACCATTTTCCCCCTCCCTCTTAAAGAATTAAGGGCAAAACTGTTTATCCTACAATACATTGATATATCTGGTTTAAATTACAGGGTGAACACGTTTTTTATATTTTTCAGGAAACCTTTATCTGGGTTAAAAAGATTATTCTTCAGGCAGGCTGTCCTTTGTCAGCTTCGACAGCCATTCGCTGGATATTCAGGTTCAGATTGCTGGGGATGCTCTGTTGACTTTTCTTACGTAAGTCATGCTGACCGTTTTCAATCAGTGCATCGAGCATATCCATACCAAATAGGGCCTCGTAAACCAATTTATTCAGGTTGTTGCCTTTCATAAAATGAGGTAAACGTGATAGAGATACTTGCGGGGATTGAACAGCACAATCTCCACATTGCTAATTAACAGGCCATCAGTTTCATAACCCATCCAAATTGTAGTTATAGAAAGATGACACTAGACCCTAAGGAAATGAAATATATATTAGGTTGATTTATCTGAATTTAATGGACTTTAATTGACTTCAGGAGAGGCTTGATTGGAGCGAGTGAAGGGAATCGAACCCTCGTATAGAGCTTGGGAAGCTCTCGTTCTACCATTGAACTACACTCGCATCAATGAAGTGGTTGCCGTCAAATATATACCTCTTACCGCAACTCAGCAAGTAGTAGCTTATTGATATTTTTCTATATTTCAGCCTGTTGTTTGATCTTTTTTAATGCATATAAAAAAACGCCTTGCCCGGTTCAATAGGCAAGGCGTTTAAATTATTTTAATCAAAAATGATTATCTGTTCGGGCGCATTGCCGGGAACAGAATGACGTCGCGGATGGTATGGCTATTAGTGAACAGCATCACCATACGGTCGATACCAATACCCAAACCTGCTGTTGGCGGCATGCCGTGTTCCAGAGCGGTGACGTAATCTTCATCGTAGAACATGGCTTCGTCATCGCCTTCGTCTTTCTGACGAACTTGCTCAGCAAAACGTTCTGCCTGATCTTCCGCATCGTTCAACTCGGAGAAACCGTTACCAATTTCACGGCCGCCGATGAAGAATTCAAAACGATCAGTGATGAATGGGTTGTCGTCGTTGCGACGCGCCAACGGAGAAACTTCTGCCGGATATTCAGTAATGAATGTTGGCTGGATCAGGTGGCTTTCTGCGGTTTCTTCAAAGATTTCACACTGAACGCGACCCAGTCCCCACGCTTTTTCGACTTCAATGCCCAGAGATTCAGCGATAGCAGTGGCTTTATCCATATCATCCAGATCCGCCATGTTGGTTTCTGGACGATATTTGCAGATCGCTTCTTTCATGCTCATTTTGGTAAAAGGTTTACCGAAATCGAACTCTTGTTCACCGTATTGTACCAGCGTCGTTCCCAGAACCTCTTGAGTCAGGGTACGGAACAGTTCTTCAGTCAAAGCAATCAGATCTTGGTAGTCCGCGTAAGCCATGTAGAGTTCCATCATGGTGAACTCTGGGTTATGACGCGGAGAAATACCTTCGTTGCGGAAGTTACGGTTGATTTCGAAGACACGCTCAAAACCACCCACAACCAGACGTTTCAGGTACAGTTCCGGTGCAATACGCAGGTACATGTCGATGTCCAGCGCATTGTGATGCGTGATGAATGGACGCGCACTTGCACCACCCGGGATTGCCTGCATCATTGGTGTTTCAACTTCCATGAAGTCTTTCTTAGTCATGAAGTTACGCAATGCAGACATCACGCGGGAACGGATCTGGAATGCCTTGCGGGATTCATCATTCGAGATCAGATCCAAATAACGCTGACGATAGCGGGTTTCCTGATCCGCCAAGCCGTGGAATTTATCCGGCAGTGGGCGCAATGCCTTGGTCAGCAAACGCAATTCAGTACAGTGGATGGAAAGTTCACCCGTTTGAGTTTTGAACAACTTACCACGCGCACCTAAAATGTCACCCAAGTCCCATTTTTTGAACTGAGTGTTGTAAATGCCTTCCGGCAGATCATCACGGGAAACGTAAATCTGAATACGGCCGCCCATGTCCTGCAAGGTTGCGAAAGATGCCTTACCCATGATACGGCGTGTCATCATGCGACCAGCAACGGTCACTTCGATGCCCAGCTCTTCCAATTCTTCCTTAGTCTTGTCATCGTATTTCGCATGCAAATCTTCGGAGATGTTTTCGCGACGAAAATCATTTGGGAAAGCAATGCCGTTGTCGCGCAGAGCAGACAATTTTTCACGGCGGGTTTTCAGTTCGTTATTTAAATCAGGAGCCTGTTCAGCCCCCTGCTGTTGTTGTGACATTTTAGTTCCTCATAGACCAGCTTTTAGGCTTGCTTCAATGAATTTGTCCAAATCTCCATCCAGCACTGATTGCGTATTGCGGGTTTCAACCCCCGTACGCAAATCTTTAATGCGGGAATCATCTAAAACGTAAGAGCGGATCTGACTGCCCCAGCCAATGTCCGATTTATTTTCTTCCATTGCTTGTTTATCAGCATTCTTTTTCTGCATTTCCAGTTCATACAGTTTTGCTTTCAACTGTTTCATTGCCTGGTCTTTGTTTTTATGCTGAGAGCGGTCGGTCTGACATTGGGTTACAACGCCAGTCGGTACGTGAGTAATACGTACCGCGGATTCAGTTTTGTTAACGTGCTGACCACCAGCACCTGATGCACGGTATACGTCGATTCGCAAATCTGCCGGATTGATTTCGATATCAATATCATCATCCACTTCCGGATAGATAAAGGCAGAGCTGAATGAGGTATGACGACGGCCGCCTGAATCAAATGGGCTTTTACGTACCAAGCGATGCACGCCCGTTTCTGTACGCAGCCAGCCATAAGCATATTCACCGATGATTTTGATGGTTGCGGATTTCAGGCCAGCAACGTCACCATCGGATTCTTCGATAATTTCAGTCTTGAAGCCTTTGGATTCAGCCCAGCGCAAATACATGCGCATCAGCATGCTGGCCCAGTCCTGCGCTTCTGTACCACCAGAACCTGCTTGCAGATCAAGGTAGCAGTTTGCATTATCATATTCACCAGAAAACATACGGCGGAATTCTAATTGAGCCAGTTTTTCTTCCAGCTGGTTCAACTCGACAACGGCTTCATGAAAGGTTTCTTCGTCATCCGCTTCAATGGCCAGTTCCAGCAGCCCATTTACGTCTTCCAAACCTTGATCAAGCTGATCAATTGTTTCTACGATGCTTTCCAGTGATGAACGCTCTTTACCCAACGCCTGTGCCCGATCCGGTTCATTCCAGACATCAGGCTGTTCCAGTTCCGCATTAACTTCTTCTAAGCGTTCTTTCTTGGCATCATAGTCAAAGATACCCCCTCAGAACTGCTGTCCGCTCAGACAGGTCCTGAATGTGGTTTTTTACCGGATTAATTTCAAACATATTTAGTGTCTTATACGTTGTGTATTATGAATAAATGATGGTCGCATGTATCTTTTCGAACCGTGCATTGTAACGGATCTGTCAACATGTTTATATACCCTTCGCCTTTCAAGTTGCCTCTTTGTTGGCTGCATTCATTCACCCCGGTCACCGTTTTTATAAACATACCGTTATCTATGTTCCGGGGATGAATTCCTTTGCCGCCGCGATGCAACTTGAAATCCATTGGGTATAGCATTTCTGAGATTTGCCATACAATCTTTACTATGCACTGTACTATGCGACCATTTATTAAAAAGATCAGCTTATTACAAAGATCGATGTGCCAAAGATCAATGCATTAAAGAAAAGGTTAATGAGCTAAAGGCCAAATGTGCTGGATCAAAAGCTGAACATCGCGGTTGCCACGAAATTCGTTAATATCCAATTTATAAGCCAGCTCCACAATCTTGACACTATTATCTGGCCAACGTTTCACATCAATATTGAATGCAATGCCATCCAGCATTGGGCCACCGTTTAATGGTTCGAGCATGACCTTAAGGTGATTTTCGCCGACAATTCGTTGTTGCAGGAGTTTGAATTTACCGTCAAAAACCGGCTCGGCAAAGGCTTGCCCCCATGGGCCGCCATCACGCAGGATTTCAGCGATCTCCAGCGATAATTCGCCTAATGCCAACTCGCCATCACTCCAGACAACGCCTTCAAGTTGTGCGACATCCAGCCATTCTGCTACCAGCTCGGAAAAATAGCGCTGAAATAGATCAAATTTGTCTGGCTCAATGGATAATCCTGCCGCCATTGCATGACCGCCAAATTTAAGCATCAGCCCAGGATGCAGAGTATCAAGGCGTTCAAGAGCATCACGCATATGCAAGCCATTGATAGAACGGCCTGAGCCTTTTAACGTGCCATCTCCCGCGGGAGCAAAGGCGATTACCGGGCGATGGAAACGCTCTTTTATCCGTGAAGCCAGAATCCCGACCACGCCTTGATGCCATTCAGGATGATAAATCGCCAGACCGTAAGGTAACTGAGTGTCACTTCGCTCAATTTTGTCGCAAATCAGCAAGGCTTCTTGCTGCATGCCTTGCTCGATTTCCCGGCGAGTCTGGTTCAATCCATCCAATTCACAGGCTATTTGGCGGGCTTGTGCTATGTCGTCGGTCAGTAACAAAGCAACCCCGACAGACATATCATCCAGACGCCCTGCGGCGTTTAATCGAGGTCCCAATGCAAAGCCTAAATCACTGGCAGCCAATTTTGTGGCTTCCCGTTTGGAAACTTCAAGCAATGCCCGAATTCCCGCACAGCAACGCCCTGCCCGAATACGATTCAATCCCTGATATACAAAGATACGGTTGTTGGTATCGAGGGGAACAACATCAGCCACCGTGCCCAATGCGACTAAATCCAGCAGTTCTGCCAGATTGGGAAGTGGCATGCCTTGTTGTTCAAACCATGCTGCTTTGCGCAATTCTGCCCTGAGCGCAGACATAAGATAAAATGCGACCCCGACACCGGCCAATGCCTTGGATGGAAAATCACAATCAGCCAAGTTGGGATTAATGATGGCATCTGCGGCGGGCAAGGTTTCCCCCGGCAAGTGATGGTCAGTGACAATCACTTTAATGCCATTCTGGTGTGCAGCGGTTACACCATCATGAGATGAGATCCCATTATCCACGGTGATTATCAGTTCCGCGCCTTTTTTGACAACTTCATTGACAACCTGAACACTCAACCCATAACCATCTTCAAAACGGTTTGGAACTAAATAATCAAGATTACGATAACCCATTGCCCGTAAGGCGCGCATGCACAATGCTGTACTGGTTGCGCCATCAGCATCAAAATCGCCAACAATGACGATACGCCAATGTTCATGCAATGCTGTTATCAACAGGGAAACAGACTGTTCTATGCCACTAAGTAACTGGTAGCTGAGTAATCCCTTTGCACTACGTTCGAGTTCATCAGCCTGGCGCACACCACGCATAGCGTATAATCGACGCAACAACGGATGAATGGTGCTGGGAAGTTCGCTAAGATCCGCCACGGGTCGGCGGCGGAGTTGTGTTTCTCTATTCACAGATAGTTTTTCACTGATAATTTTTACTGATAGCTTTTAACAGGTTTGCTTTTCACAAATTGTTATTCACTAAATAAGAGCCATTATTGGTTATTCACCATGCTGTTCCAGCCCGGCCAACAAATCTTTTGGCGATAAATAACCACCAACCATGCTGCCATCTTGCAGGATAATTGCTGGCGTACCTTGAACACCAAATTTCAGGCCCAGATCATATTGTTTTTCAAGATCAGCTTCGCAGCTTTTAATTGGAGAAACTTTTTCACCTTTAAATGCAGCATCCAGTGACTTGTTTGGCTTAGCACTGCACCAAATAGATTGCATGTCTTTAGCGGATTGATGTTGAAAACCGTGGCGAGGGAAAGCCAAATAACGAACGGTAATTCCCAAATCGTTATACTCTTGCATGCTGTTATGTAATTTCTGGCAGTAACCGCAAGTAATATCAGTAAAAACAGTAACGACATGTTTTTCTTTTGGCGCCTTGTAGATGATCATCTGATTTTTCAAGGCTTCTAATTTTTTCACCAAAATCTGGTTACTGATATTTTTCGGAACGTTACCACTAATATCATAGAGTGTTCCCTGTAACAGATAATTACCATCATTAGACATATATACAACGCCATGAGTGGTTAAAACTGTGCTAACGCCGGGAAGTTGTGAAGGTGCAATGCTTTCTGCTTTAAGCCCCATTTTAGACAGTGACTTGTTGATTGAGCTTTCATCAGCAAAGCTATTGCTGGCAAAGGCTGTCAATATCAAGGAAAGGTAAACCGCAATCTTCTTCATTTTTTGTTCCTATATTTACATCCTTCTACACAGTTACCCGCGAGGATGATGTCGTTGATGCAGCACCTTAAGACGTTCGGTTGCTACATGAGTGTAAATTTGAGTTGTAGACAGGTCACTATGACCCAGCAACATTTGTACAACACGCAAGTCTGCGCCATGGTTAAGTAAATGTGTCGCGAAAGCATGGCGCAAAACATGGGGAGACAGGCGCTCAGAATCAATGCCTGCCAATATGGCATAATGTTTTATCCGATGCCAGAAAGTCTGCCGTGTCATCTGTGTGCCCCGTTTGCTGGGGAAAAAAACATCAGATACCGCGCCATTTAATAACCAGGGGCGCCCATATTCCAGATATTTTTCCAACCAGTAAATGGCTTCTTCTCCTAAAGGAACCAATCTTTCCTTATTTCCTTTCCCGATTATCCTGATAACCCCCTGACGCAAGCCCACATCTGATAAGGTTAGACCCACTAATTCTGAAACCCGCAATCCACAAGCATAAAGTATTTCAAGCATAGCTTTATCCCGCAATTCAATCGGATTTTCTGTCAAGGGTGTGCTGAGTAAATCCTCAACTTGTTTTTCACTTAAATCCTTGGGTAGTCGTTTCGGCAATTTAGGTGCCGACAATAATGCGGTTGGATCATCTTCACGCATTTTTTCCCGATACAGGTATTGAAACAATCGTCGCATTGCACTTAATAGCCGGGCTGAACTACTGGCTTTATAACCGCCATCTACCCGCTCAGCCAAAAATGATTGTAGTTCTATAGGCTGTACAGAAAGTAAGTTGTGCCCATAATTTACCAGCCAATTATTCAGGGCTTGCAAGTCAAGTCGATAAGAAATCAGGGTGTTTTCAGCCAAGTCCTTTTCCAGCCAGATAGTGTCGAGAAATTGTTCTATCAGGGGATCAGCTAACGGGGATGGTTCCAGTGAGTGGTTTTCTGCTTGATCGTGTTTTTCGGGTTGATCGTGTTTTTTTGGCATTGCCCCTCCTTTTTCTATTTGCACCCTATCTGTCTACGCCTTCCTATCGGCTCGGCTATTATGCCTGAAAAAGCAATTCTTCTGTTACAATACCGCCCTGACGTTCAAAATTTCCTGATGAATAATGATGAAAATTGGTCTCTTTTACGGCTCCAGCACTTGCTATACAGAAATGGTAGCAGAAAAAATACGCGATATACTCGGTGAGGATCTGGTCGATCTGCATAATGTTAAGGATTGCGATCCACAATTGATGGAAGAGTATTCTGTTCTCATTCTCGGCATTCCTACTTGGGATTTTGGTGAGATACAGGAAGATTGGCTGGAAATTTGGGATACTCTTCCGTCATTGAATCTGGCAGGAAAGATAGTTGCCATGTATGGCATGGGCGATCAAATCGATTATAGTGAGTGGTTCTTGGATGCACTGGGAATGCTCTATCATCATCTCTTACCAACAGGTGTGCAATTTATTGGTTTCTGGCCAATAGAGGGTTATGAATTTACCAGCCCCAAACCGCTGTCTGAAGATGGCAAGCAGTTTGTCGGATTGGCGCTGGATGATGTCAACCAGTTCGAACAAACCGATGAGCGTTTAAGCGAGTGGTGCATGCAAATTCTGTCTGAAATGGAATCTCTGTTTTAGCCTGACGACAGCCTTAATCTGATAAGCCTCGATCTGATAAATAGCCAGACTCAATTTAGAGTTAGCAATATATCGGGCTATCGGGTTAGCTAGATATCAGGATATTGGCGCATAAGCTGATTCAAATGGCGCCATGCTCCTGGAGGCATACTATCGAATGCCAGCCATAACCGGGCTGGCGGCTGGCCGTCTATATTTTCCGCCTCACCAAGCGCCTCAAGGACAACCAGCATCCCGTAAGGGCAAAACCACGGCGGTTGGCTAATGCGCCATGCCGCTTTTTGCCAGTGAACCTTATTGCCTTTGAACATTACCAGCCTTCCTTGGCACCGTTGGATATTCTTCTGGCTCCCTACCCAGCTCAACATGATGATGCTGAGGAATAACATGGCGACAAGCCAGAAGTAAACGCCATTCATTGGCCACGGAGCCAATAAAGCCGCCCATGCGACCCCGCCATGAACGCAACCGGAGAATAGGCGAGTATGGCGGGATATGGTTAATTCATTGTTCCACAGGACCACGGGCTTGGTTTCTGCTTTGGATTAATTTCACCATCTGGAAAAGTTCATCATCTTCAGGCCGCCCGTGATTCATGATCCAGTTGAAGAGATCAGGGTCTGGACATTCTAACAAACGAACGAAAACTCGCTTTTCGTCATCATTCAATGAATCATATTCATATTCAAAAAATGGCATGATAGAAATATCCAGTTCCCGCATCCCACGACGACATGCCCAATGAATACGCGCTTTGTTTTCAATATCCATGTTTAAACTGCCTCTTTATCATTTTCATCAGGCTGGATTATCAACGATCCTAAATCGTTTTTCATCATCTGCTGCGATTGAATGACTGGATATATCGACAAGTTGCGAAGTAACTCGCAACAACCCGATAATAAAATGCATTATCCAGAGAGAATGGGAATAACCCCTTTGCATTAACCCACTTCTCTTTTACCATTAGCGTTATTTCTCAGACAGTTTGACTAGCAGGAGCTGCTATGGCTTATCAAATTCCCTTTTCTGCACAATCCCCATCTTCTTCTGCAACCCTTTCACTGACTTTAATCTCCCTTGATGATTGGGGGCTTGTGACCGCAACTGGAGCGGATGCTCAAAAATATCTGCAAGGGCAAATCACAGCAGATCTTGATTCCCTCAATGAAAACCAACATGTGTTAACCGCGCATTGTGATGCCAAAGGAAAGATGTGGAGCAACCTGCGGCTGTTTCGTCGTGGTGAAGGTTTTGCTTACATTGAGCGCCGTTCGTTATTGGATGCACAATTAACAGAATTGAAAAAATATGCTGTGTTTTCCAAGGTGGCTTTTGCCAAGGATGAAGAAAGTACCCTGCTTGGTGTCGCCGGAGCAGGTAGCCGGGAAGCACTGGCAACATGTTTCCCGACGCTGCCGGATGCCGAATCCCCTGTTATCCAGCATCAAAACACAACTCTTCTCTACTTTTCACTGCCGGCAGAACGTTTTTTGTTAGTTACAGATGAAGCAACTGCAGGCCAACTGGCCGCAACGCTGGTCGAAACATACCAAGCGCAATTGAATGACAGCCAACAATGGCTGGCACTGGAGATTGAAGCCGGTTTCCCGGTGATTGACAGTGCAACCAGTGCACAATTGATCCCGCAAGCAACCAACCTCCAAGCGATCGAACACAGCATCAGCTTCAAAAAAGGCTGTTATACCGGCCAAGAAATGGTCGCTCGGGCTAAATATCGTGGTGCCAATAAACGGGCGATGTATTGGCTGGCCGGCAGCGCATCTTCATTGCCAAATGCAGGCGATGACTTAGAGTGGCAATTGGGTGACAAGTGGCGCCGGACAGGATCGGTGTTGGCTGCGGTCAGGCTGGATGATGGTTTAGCCTGGGTGCAAGTCGTCATGAATAATGATATGGAAGCAGACAGTGTATTCCGTATCCGTGAAGACCAGGACAGTGCCCTGAGCATTCAGGCATTGCCTTATTCGTTAGATGAAGAAAAATAATTATTGAGGTTTTGTATGTCGCTAGCTGTACCTACCGCTGACTTCGGCCCTTTTACTGACGTTATTGCGTTTATCATGGAGCTGGATAAATTAAAGTATGTCCACCGCAAAACGAAGTTATTGAACAACACTCGCCATGAAAATTCAGCTGAACATAGCTGGCATTTTGCTCTTGCAGTTCTTGGGTTTGCGCCTTATGCAGGGGATATCAATATTAGCCGTGTTGTGCAGATGGCCTTGATCCATGACATCGTTGAAATTGATGCCGGGGATGTTATTGCGTTCGATTTGGCTGCCCGCAAAGCAATTGAAGAAGAAGAAGTGAAAGCAGCCAACCGGATTTTTGGCATGCTACCGGAAACACAAAGAGATTATTTTCTGGCACTCTGGCACGAATATGAAGATGCCAACACGCCTGAAGCGCGTTTTGCCAAAACACTCGACAGAGTTATGCCCGTGTTAATGAATCTGCATAATGATGGGCAGAGCTGGGTTGAAAATAATATTCGCCTTGAGCAAGTCTACAAGCTGCTCGATTTTGTTCCCGCAAGCTACCCTGAACTGTGGAAATACTTGCTGCCACAATTAGAGGCGGCGAAAGAAAAAGGCTGGCTGAAGTAGTCCTCCCACTTTTATCTTTTGTATCAGGTATCTTTTGCATCAAGCTGTCAGAACCAGTCAATATTGTTTCTGACAGCTTCAAGCTCGGTTTTTGAAATACGTTTATTAGTGCATTTACTTGTAAATACGTTGATTTTTAGCTGCATTCGGTCATTTTGACTACTTTCAGCCAATTACTGCTTCAATCAATCGAGGGCCTTGATGCCGCATGGCAGATAAAAAGGCATCTTCAAAACCTGCATGCAGTTCCACTCGAACCGCTTCAACGCCCATTCCACGAGCCAAAGAAACCCAATCAATGTGTGGATTAGTTAATTCAATCATCGAATGAGCCTTTATTCCTTCCTGAGCCGCTCCCACACGGATTAATTCATTATGCAGTACTTTGTATCCCCGGTTTGCCAGTATGACAGTGGTCACATCCAGTTTCTCCCGTGCCTGAGTCCAAAGGGATTGAAGTGTGTACATGGCACTGCCATCACCTACCAATGTGATAACTTTGCGATCGGGGCAAACCACCGCAGCCCCGATCGATACAGCCATCATGCTGCCGATGGCTCCTCCGGTCAGGTTCAGATAATCATGCGGCACTGCTGAGGCCGTAATACCATAATGCGGAAACCCGGAGCTGACAGATTCGTCCACCAGAATGGCGTTTTCTGGCATATGCCGTGCGACAGCCTGTATCACTGAACGGGCATCTAACGCCCCCGTCCGGGAAAATTCAGGGACGCTCAATTTAGTGGCTGCCGGTAAATCTTTGGCGGCTCCCAACGCCTCGACCAATGAAGACAATGCGCTCCGGCCATTTTCATGGGGATGGGATAAGACAGAAAGCGTACAACCTTCCGGGGTCAGCCAGCCCGGTTTATCAGGATAAGCAAAAAAGCTGACTGGTGGTTTGGCACCGACCAACACAAGCAGATCAACACCCTGTAAGCTCTCCAATACCTGTTCGGCAAAATAGGGTAACCTTTCCACCGCTACACGACCCGCTCCACGCTGCAAACGGGGCGCAAAAGTATCACACAACAGCCTGGCTCCGGTGTGTTTTGCTATTTGGCCTGCATGAATCAGGCCTTCATCTCTGAGAACATCACCCCGCAATAAAATGGCGGGTGACAATGCGTAACGCAATTGAGCTGCCACACGTTCGATGGTGCATTGTGCAACATCGACAGGTGAAACAAATGGCAGTGGATTGGCAACATCATCAGCATCACTCCATGCGGTATCTGCCGGCAATATCAACGTTGCTATATTGCCGGGGGCAGCATTGGCAGCCTGTACCGCTCTGGCTGCATCAGCCCCGACATTTCTTGCACTGGTGGAGGTATAAACCCAATGTGATACCGGACGGGCGATACCGATAATATCGGATGCCAGCGGTGCATCAATGCCGGTATGGGATAACGCGTGATCACCGACAATATTAACGATTGGACTGGATGCCCGACGGGCATTGTGAAGATTGGCCAGGCCATTCGACAGCCCCGGGCCAAGATGAAGCAAAGTGCAGGCAGGTTTTCCCGACATTCTGGCATAGCCATCAGCCGCACCTGTAATCACATTTTCGTGAAGACCAAGTATACATCGCATTTCGCTGACGCTATCAAGGGCCGAGACAAAATGCATTTCCGAAGTGCCAGGATTTCCGAAACAGACCGTTACACCACTGGCGGTTAACGATCTCAATAGACTTTCCGCGCCATTCATAAACGTCTCCTTCTATTATTTTTGTACCAACCGATATTTTTGTACCAACCGGCCTATCATTTGAAAAGCCGGTTTAAGGATGGTTCCTGTTTCGTTGTATAAGGCGGTTTTCTCCTGATTTGAATGGAATGTACGAACTGCAAAAAGAATGCTGATTAGCGTTTATTGGTAAGCGATAAAACGATGTTGGAATAGCTGAAGCGCTGGGTTTGCGTTCCTATAAAAACCAATATAGGGAACATGTTACTGTGACAGTGTATTTTCAGATGGAAGTATCGGCAACTACAACCACTTAGATTTACAGAAAAATTTTATATTTAAAAACATTAAATTATTGATATTAAATTTCATTAATGCTTTTTGAATGCAAGACAATAAAAAGATGGGTTGAATGAAATTATTGCAGCCTTTATTCAATGATAAATAATGGATAAATGAAGCTGTCAGACGCATTAAGCATGCGGTCTGGCAACTTCAACATATTCACGCTACTGATTCAAAAATAGCATGCTTATTGGGAAATTTGCTGGCTTGCACGCTGTTTCAGTAAATACCACACAATGAAGACAACGATCCCTGTTAACCCTGTCATAGCCCAACTAGTAATATGAATGGCATCAGTAAAAGAAAGGGCTGCTGAATTCATCAATTGATGGCCTCCTGAGCTCGTTAATGAACCTGCAACTTCATATGCTCCTGCAAGTGTTTCCAATGCCAATTTGCCTTGCTCCTGAGGAATATCATCAGGCAATTTCAGATTGAGGCGATAAAAAACCGTCACTAATCCCCCAACAATTGTCGTGCCAAGAACAACACCTACTTCATAGGCGGTTTCGCTGATTGACGAAGCAGCGCCAGCCTTGGACGATGGAACAGCAGAAAGTATCAAATCATTCGAAACAGAAGCAATGGCACCCACAGCTACACCCAATATGATAAAGGCGAAAATGACTGAGTTCAGATTGCCGCCTGCATAGGCGATGAGGAAAAACGCGGCCCCCGCTAAAACGAGTAAAATAGGAATAAGCCAGTGCACTGATACTCTTTGGGCAACAGATACGATTGCCATGCCGACAATGACGGCCATAATTTGACCCGGTATCAAGGCAAAACTGGCTAAGAGTGGTTCCATGCCCAGTACAATCTGTAAAAATTGAGTAGCGAAAAAAACAAACCCAATCAACAGTGCCAAACTCAATAAATTCGCAATAATCGAACCCGTAAATACACCATTGCGGAATAAAGAGAGATCCATCAATGGCACAGGTAATTTTTGCTGCCGCCGAATAAATTCCCTTCCGATAACCAAACCAATCATGAATGTGATAATGACACCAATATCAAACCCATCACTGGCGATATGCTTAATGGCATACACAATACCGGCCATTGAAACGATGGATAATAAAACGCTATAGATATCAATAAATCCTGCCTGTTTTTTATCTGACTCAGGCAATAAAACAAAGCCGAAGATGAGTAGAGGCACTAAAATGGGCACGGCTAATAAGAAAATAGCATTCCAGTCGAAATACTGTAGCAAAACGCCGCCAATAACTGGCCCCAAAGCTGAGCCAACTGTCAAGGTTGTTGCCCAAATAGCAACAGCTATACGGCGCTGTTCGCGTTCTTCAAACAGACAACTAATCAACGCCAACGTTGATGGCATCAGCATCGCGCCAAAAAAACCAAGCGCGGTGCGCCCAAAAATCAATTGTTCCGCAGATGTTGAGAATGCCGTTAAAACCGAAACGACAGTAAAGCCTGATGCTCCCAATATCAGCAATAATCGGTGCCCCACGCGATCGCCAATACTGCCCATAGAAATCAACAAACCAGCCAACACCAAAGAATAAGCATCTATTATCCATAGTTGTTGATTAGCGCTGGGTTCCAAAGCACTCGCTATTTTCGGCAAGGCAAATCCTAAGACCGTATTATCTACTGTGACTAATAAAACAGGTAACATTAATACGATTAGCCCAAACCAATTACGCAGCCCAGCTTGTTTATTCAAACTGTCAGTTTGATTTAATGACATTAATTTAACTCCTATTTTTATAATTAAAATATGGAAAGAAACTTTAAGGAATCAATCGTATACACAAGAAACTCTTGCTTTATTTTTTAAAGCAGTGAATTTATTTGAGTAACCAAGGAAGTTATGAGAACGCAAAAAATAACTGGGTGTTATTAGCTAATAACACTGACCAATTAAATTTACGCTTAGAGAAGGGAGCTAACTATAGAAGTAATAAAATTCCATCCAGACAGGGACGCTGGTGGAACTATTTTCAGAAAGAAATTGATGTGAAATTTGAAGCATCGTCATAGTAAACAAATCCAAGATAATTAATATAACCTTCGTCTTTCAAGTTGCCTCTTTGTTGGCTTCGCTCACTCACCCCAGTCACATAGTTATCTATGCTCTTGGGGATTATGAGAGGCTCCTGCCTCTCGACCTTTGGCCAGCCTTTGGCTGTTCAAATTCGTTCCCGACGAATTTGTCATTCCCTTGCCGCCGCGATGCATCTTGAAATCCATAGGGTATAGACTAAATTAGTTTTTAACTAAATGATTCCGTAAACCTTTTTTACGAGCCAATTACAATTGCACCATTAATAATATTGGAAAACTGAGAATAAGCAATTAAAGCCCCAGAATAAAAGCCGTACGGGAAAATAGCCTCTTTTATTCTGGGGATAGTATCATTGAGGCAAAGCGATAAACCCCGCATCCAGCCCGTGGATCTCAATACCTTCCGGTACCACCTCACCAATAGTGACCAGCCGGGAAACTGGCTGGCTTTTTAAATCTGGTCGCCAATTTACGGATAACTCTCCGTTGTTACCTCGAATTAACGTTTTTTCTGGTACCACGACGCCTTTTTCATTGCGATAAACAATAATATTCACTTTGGCACTCATGCCCGGTCTAATGGAATAATTCCGGCTTATGGGTGACGTCACTTTAATCACAACATCATAGTAAATCGCCGAGCCGGGGCTATCGTTATTTGTACTTTGCATCGCAATGGCTTCAATCACGCCATCCAGAGGGTTCTGAGAAAATCCTTCCCCGCTGATTTTTACTGGCTGCCCTTCTTTGAGTTTGGCAAGATCAGCCTCTTCAACCTGAGCCAATACCTGATATTGTGTCGTATCCATAATTTCCAGCAAAGGTGTACCCTCAGTGACCCGAATACCGGTTTGAAGCGTCACGAACTTCCCTTTTTCTCCTTGGGTGGCCCTTAATATGACACCAGAAAACGGGGCCTTGATTGCTTTATTAGCGTGTTGTTCCTGCAATGCCTGATAACGGCTTGTTGCGTTCTGGAGCTCCATTTCCGCAACACGGACATTATTAACATCCCCTTTCTCGCGAGTAGAGGTAAGATCACCCTGCGCTGAAGCGAGATCGGTCAATTGCCGATGAAGTTGCTGTTCAAGCGTTTCCACTTCCATTCGTGGAACAATGCCCCGTGCAAAAAGTGCCTGTGTTTTTGCAAGATTATTTTTAATTTCCATCACCATATGGTTCGCACTTTCGACGTTCCTTCTGGCTCGAATAACTTCCTGACTGTTTTCCCAGTCATGTAATTGGTCAACAACGGATGAGGCCTTAATCATCTCAACCTGCGCCTGTCGAAGTTCGATATCAATTTTCCGGGTATCAAGCGTGATCAATTCCTGATCTTGGCTCACCTGCTGCCCTTCTTTCACCAAAACCTGCTTGATAATCCCTTCAAATGGCGCCGGTATGGTTTCAAGACATCTGGATTGCAGTTTGCCGACCAATCCCAGTTGTTTTTCTATCAGAACAGGGGTTATTGCCATCCACTGTACCGATTGTTGATCGGAGGATTTTTCTGAAAACACATAGCGGACAGAAAAAAGAAAAATGAGCGCTACAATAAATAGCCCCGCGATAATCCACCGATAGCGTTTGAGCATTGAATGTAAAAATATTGAGCGTTTAGTCATTAATCGTTATCTCCCAGCTTTCCAGTGTCGTCCCCAGAGTTTGATCCAACTCCGCCTGCGCATTGAGATACTGGATAAGTGTATTCAGACGCGCATTTTCAGCATTTCTGAGATCAGTTTCGAAGCTCAATACCTGAAAGTTACTGGATCTCCCTGCCTGCAATTTTTCCTGTTCAATTTCGAGTTTCTGTTGGGAAAGTGAACTGGCTTTTATTGCCAATTGATATTCCTGCCAGCGGGATTCGGTATCACGAATAGCATTAATGACTTTCTGTTCCAGAATTATTTTGGCCTCTTCCTGATTTAATGCCTGCTTTTGCACTTCCACTTGAGCCTGAACTTCCGTCTGTTTTTGGGTCATGTCACCAATTGGAATATCCAGTTGTATCCCCACATAATTTTCCCAATTGCGGGTATCAGAAGAAGATGAACGATACTGGGATGTTCCTCCAACCAATGATAAGTCCCAGAGTCTATTATCCTGAGCCTGCAATAATTGAATATCCGCGGCTTTTGCCTCGAGTTGTTGGATAAGATAAGCCGGCTGCTGAGCCTGGGCTTTTTTAATCGACTGCTCAACATTCAATTTGACATGAGTGCCTTGCAACGTATCAGTTGCCTGAATAGGCGTTTTAAGGCTCAGGGCCAGCAACTTGAGCAATGCCAGTCTTGTAGTATGAACATGATTTTCAGCCTCTTTTGCTGAAAGCTCCTGCATGGCGAGGTCAGCCTGAGTTTGTATGATATCGGTTTGCGCCATTCTGCCGGCATCAATCAACTCCTTATTCGTCTCCACTAATTTCCGCATACGTTTAAGTGAGGCAACAGACAGAGCTTGCTGCTCCTGAGCACGGAGTAAATCATGATAAGTCAGAATGATTTGGGTGATTGAATCGGAAACAATGGATTTCTGGTTCAGCCGATGAGTTTGCTCCCGCAGTTTTGCCAGTAAAACCGGAGCATTATTGATATCCGTTCCCGCTCCCCGTAAAAGCGGCTGGATAACCGTAATGCTTGCACCATCGTTGTGAACATTGTTGATCCCCGATTTATTGTTCTCACGCGCCCATGAAAGCGCAAAGCGCGTGCCCAACGGAGTCAGTAATGTGGCTTCGGGTGAAAAGCGGGCTTTCCTGAAATTTGCATCCTGATCTTTGCCGGCAGTGTAACGCCCCCTTAATTGTAGCTTGGGAGTAAATCTGTCTTCCGCCACCCGCAAATCAAATTTCTGGGCGATGCGATCCAGGTAAACACTGCGAATGGCATAGTTATTTCTTAACCCCAACGATATCGCATCGCTCAATGACAGGCCGATCACTTCTCCTGAAGTTTTCCGATGCTGGATACCTTCAACTTCTGATAAAGCCGGCCGTTTTTGTTCAAGCGCAAAAACGTTTGTTTGAGGAAAACAGAAAAACAGGGGCAGGGCACTATAAAGGAAATATTTTTTAATCATCACGTAATGCCTGTACAGGTTCCATTTGTGAGGCTTTATGCGCGGGATAAAAGCCAGAAATAAGCCCCGCCACAATCGAGCTGCCTATTCCCAAAGGAATGGATAAGGGAGCCAGAGAAAATGACCAGCCGGAATATAAAACAAAAAGGAAAGAAACGATGACGCCGATCAGTGCGCCAAGCATTGCCCCAGCAACAGTCAGCGCGGCAGTTTCATATAAAAACAGGCGTCTAATATCCTGCATTCTTGCCCCCAAAGCCATGCGCAAACCGATTTCTTTTCGGCGGGCTGAAACGCTCATCAGCATAATATTGGAAATGGCGATCCCGCCGGTGAGCAATGAAATTCCCGCCAAGCCTATCAACATAAAAGAAAAGGTTTCACTTTGCTCTGTCTGCCCTTGCAGCAATTGCTGAGCGATCTGAACTTCAGTTTCAACTGCGGGATATTTATTCTTAAAAAACACCGTTAAATTCTTGGCATCAGCTTCTATCGTGTCAGTTTTGCTTACGCGGGAAATAATGCCATTCAGATGAATGCTGGATGATATTTTACGCATCGCATCAATAGGAACAACAACGACAGAATCCAGAGAAAAAGGAAAGATCGGGTTTTGCCCCTTGATATCGAAAACACCAATGACTGTGTATAAATATTTACCAATTTGAACCTGTTCGTCCAGTATTTTAGCAGCATCTCCTTCACCGAGGCTCACTGCGACTTCATTACCAACAACCATATAGGGTGAGTGTTGGTCGTAGTCAGAAATAAACCGCCCATGACGCATTTGCAATTGCATGACGTCTTCAAGTTCAGCAGAAGCGCCTATCATAATAAACGTTTCTGTTTTCCCGTTATAGCGCAAAGGAGAGGGATAATAGGCCCACGGAGCGGCCGCAGACAAACCAGGGACAGCCGTTTTCAGGTCGTCCATCTGAATGGATTTGCTATCAACGCCATGACGGTAAGAATAAAAATTGGTGGTAATCACATTGATATCAAGCCCACTGAACATCTTCAATGCTGCAATCGTGCTGTTATGCCCGGTATTGACAAAAGCCACCACTGACGCACAACCAATGGCAATACCCGATAATGCAAGCAGAGTACTTTTTCCTGTCACCAATAAATTACGCCATGCTTCCCGCCACATCATGAATGCTGACATGCCATAACTGCCTAACTGGCGCTTATCCTGCATGAATGGCTACACCTCTGGTTTCCTGCAACTGACCATCAACCATGCGCAGTTCGCGCTGCATATGGTTAGCAACCATCGCATCATGGGTTATAACGACCAATGTCATCGCATTTTCTGTGTGAAGAGAAGAAAGCAGCAGCAAAATTTCCTCTGCTGTTTGTTGATCCAGATTTCCGGTGGGTTCATCCGCCAGCAGCAGTGAAGGCTCGCCGACCAAGGCTCTGGCAAGCGCTACCCGCTGTCGTTGGCCGCCGGAAAGATCTGCCGGATAATGCTCTGCACGATGATAAAGCCCGACCAACTGTAATTTTTCTCTGGCAATTTGATGGGCTTGAGAAACTGAAATGCCGCGATAAAGCAATGGTAATGCGACATTTTCCGTTGCGGTCATTCCGGGTAATAAATGAAAACTTTGAAAAACAAAGCCAATTTCTTTATTGCGCATTCTGGCACGAAGTTCGTCATCTGCTGTAGACATATCAACACCGCAAAGGAAATATTTCCCGGAAGTGGGTTTATCCAGCAAACCAAGAATATTTAATAATGTACTTTTACCTGAACCTGATGTCCCCACAATGGCACAACTCTGTCCGGCGAAAATTTGTGCAGTGATATTTTTCAGAACAGGCGTTTCACCTTCACTATTCTGTTGATAAACACGAGTGAGTTGCTGCAGGTTAATAACCGGTGTTATCGCTGATGTGGATTGAATAGAGTGTATAAATTCCATTGTCGTTTGCAGTTTCCCCGCTTGAATATCTATAATCGCCGCTGTCCGAATTTCCAAAATAAAAGTTTATTTTGATTATAATTTTATTGTTTTTTGTCTTTATTTACTCTTATAAAAAATAACACTATCACTATTAAAATAACATATGCATATGTTAACGCTAATAGATTAATAACCAAATAACAATTAGCATTATTTTAGAACATATAACTTTAATATAATGCGTGTTAATTGTAAATAAAATACTTCCTTTGCATAATTAATATCATCATAATTATTTGTCATAGATTATGATAAAGGATACCAAGATTCTATTATTGGGTTTAGTATATTAGTTATTTCAAACTTTAAAATTGCAACCTATCAACATAATGGATTAGATTTTATCCGCACTACAAAACTCATATGAAAATAATATTTTTGAATTTATAAATCTATGACAGGAGAATTGTTATGTTGAAGAAATTATTAGTAGGTGGCGCATTGGCAACTGCATTATTCGCAGGAATTGGAACAGCATCAGCAGCAGGAAGCTATTACCATTGCGAAGGACGAATGGTTCATGATCATATTCCTTATGGAAATGTTATGTGGGTTGTTAATCCATATAAAAACTTTGCAAAAACATTTTCACAAAATGGGAAAACATGGCATTTTAAAGGGACAATCTTAAGTTGTGGAAATGGTAAGTGGGCTGGTTATTACGAGAGTTAATTACATTAGATAACTAATATGAAATTGTGATTAACACTATTAGGAATTACATAATTCTAATGTAAAAAAAATATAAAAAGTAACCTTCATCAAAAAACAATCTTTTTTTATAAAAAAATAAAAACCTCGTTATTTTTAGCGGGGTTTTATTTTATTATAAATAATTTCATTTTCCATATCTTGATTATGTTTTTTCATGAACAAAATCAATATAAAAAACATACACCATTTTCAAATTTTGTGATAGCAGAATTATTTTGTGATGGCTTACATTTAGCGCACTTTATCAAAGATGATTTGATAATTTATGAAATTACATCAAAAGCTAATTAAATGTAAAAGGAATGTTTTTATGTTGAAGAGATTATTCGTCGGTGGTGCATTGGCAGCAGCTATTACCTTAACTGGCGGCATTAGCACAGCATCAGCAAACACAAATATCCCTTGGAATAATTGCCATTCTTCCGCTGTTGAACATAACAATGGTGTATACACTAAATATCTCGTTAAAGATGGTATTGTTTTCCTTGATGTACGTAAAGAAGATGGATTCGAGTGGCATTTAAAAGGCTTTAAAAAATTATATAATTGTGGCATGAGTGTTTACGTTGGTAAATATGAAGCAGTAAAATCATAAGAAAACGCACAAAACACACTATTATTACATAAATTCAAAACATAATAGACCTCATTTAAATAATGGGGTCTTTTATTTTATAATCCCTGAAAAAATAACAATATAAAAATCATATACAGTTCTAATTTTTGAAATGGTCAATATGACTCTTAATGATTAATATTCGGTTCATATTATCAAATATAATTTGATAATTGATAAATTTAAATAGAAAGTTAAATTAATGTTACCGAGAGGTTTTTATGTTGAAGAAACTATTCGTTGGTGGTGCATTGGCAGCGGCTCTTACATTAATTGGCGGCATGGCAAATGCGTCAGTTAATAAAGATTTTACCTATAATGATTGTTATAGTTCCGGAAGAACACATACTGGCCCAAATGGCACCGTATTTCAGTTATATGAAGTGCGTTCTAATTATATTTTTGAAAGTGATTTTGTTGACGGCAACGTTCATTATTATTTGCAGGGTGTTAAGCCTGTAGCTCCTCATTGCGGTAAAGGCTTTGTAGCTTACTATGAAGGCAAGAAAGTATAACGTCTGATTTTTTAGCAAAGAAGACAACAAAAAAACAGTGTTGTAAGCGATATCAACACTGTTTTTTCGTTCTCTATTATTTTTTACGCTTCTTTCATTTTAATAAAACTGGTTTCTGCGTTACGCTTCACTTCATTGGTAAAGGTTTTACTGACAAATAACGGGCTTTCAATACCTTGTTCAATCGGTATGGTATCAGTAAATTGGAATTTATTATCTCGTTCCAGATAACTTTTTAAAAGCCCAAATGCCGTTAGCTGAGATTCACCTTTCACTGCCCATATGCTGTCTAACACCCAAGGTGAAGGTAATCTCTTTTGTTCGATAATCGGGCCGGTATCTATTCCGGTGTCAACATAATGAATCGTCGCTCCGGCAGCACGTTCAACCGATTCTTTATTTCCATGTATTGCCAATTGTTCGATAGCAAACATGCCTCTGGCGTAAGGCAGGATAGCGGAATGTGCATTGACTATTTTTTTATCAAAGTGATCTATCCAAAATGGTGCCAAGATCACATTCAAAAAAATAAGCGTGCCTTCGTTATTTTTGCTGTATTCCGTACTCAAATAATGTTGATAAAAACTTTCCCCAAAATTCCCGGTATCAACCATATTGGCACTGGATAACGCATGAGTTGCAGGAACACCGTGGGTTTTTGCAAGATATCTTTCTGACTCATTAAGCCCTTTATAAGCCTCTTCTAATTTAATGAGATCATCATCCGTTATTTTGTCTTTTCTGGAAAGTTCATGATGGAGATTATCTAATGTTGATTTATCTAATTTTCTGAAATTTCTGATAATCCAATTAAGTTGGAAATCTCTCAATTTTTCATGGAGAAAACTGGTATGAAAAAATGCTTCGGTCATGACAGTAAACATTTTCAATCCTATTCATATAAAAGAGTATTATTTTTCTACAATGAGGGGTTATTATGCTGCATTCCTGATTAAAGCATAATTCCTTTTCATTAGGAAAGGTAAATTGGCTACGCATTCTTTATAAGTTTAGTGTTTTTTATTATGCCTTATTTGTTTTACTTATTACCAAAATATATTATTGAAAAATGAAAAACATAACACCCTAATAAAAAATCGATATTCAATAGATTATATTTGGAACTTGAAAGGTAACGGATATAAGACAAGATTAGTAATAAAAAAGCCCAAATGAGAAACACCGTCACCTATAAAACCGGCATGATGTTCCCCCATCCGGACATTGGTGCTGGCATCGTCAAGAAAAATCTTAGTCAGCACATAATAAAAATCTGTTAATTATTTATTGTCAGTCATCATTTTGGCTGCCAATCCAAATAATACTGTTCCCATAAAATAACGTTGCAGTTGTAACCATATGGGGCGGCTGGAAAGATGTGTCGCTATAGTACTGGCGCTAAATACAATAATAGTGTTGACCGCAACACTAATAATAATTTGTGTGAACCCAAGAAATAAGGATTGGGATAGAACAGAGCCATGATCAGGTGAAATAAATTGGGGTAATAAAGAAAGATACATGACTGCAATCTTAGGATTGAGTAAATTTGTTATAAAACCCATTGTGAACAGTTTTCTATTACTATCAAGCTGCAATTCTTTGACTTCAAATGGTGATTTACCTTTTGGCCTCACAGCTTGCCAGGCAAGATAAACTAAATAGCATGCCCCTGCGATTCTTAATGCGTCATAGGCAAAAGGCACCATCATTAAAAAAGTGGTTATCCCAAATGCTGCGCATAACATATAAAAAACAAAACCAGCTGCCACTCCAATTAATGAAATTAATCCTGCAATATGCCCCTGACAAATAGAGCGAGAAATGAGGTAAATCATATTAGGCCCAGGAGTCAAAACCATACCTAATGCGACAAAAGAAAAACCAACCATATTATAAAGTTCTGGCATAGTCACCTCTAATAGTATTTAGACGTGGGTATTTGCATTAAATGGTTTGTCAGAATGATACTGGCTATCCCCGTTCAATGAACGGGGATAAATACTGATTAATGTTTAGTACCCATTAGCGATACACGTCAATGGGTGCACAAGAGCAATGCAAATTTCGGTCGCCGTAAACATCATCAAGGCGTTTAACGGTCGGCCAGTATTTGTTGGCTTTAGTTTCTTCGGTTGGGAAAACAGCAAGTTCGCGGCTATATGCATGGTTCCAATCAGAAACCAGTTCTGCCTGAACATGCGGGGCATTAACCAGAGGGTTATCTTCCAAAGGCCATTCCCCTTTTGCCACTTTGCTGATTTCTTCACGAATAGCCAGCATTGCGTCAATGAAACGATCAATCTCTACTTTGCTTTCTGATTCCGTTGGCTCAACCATCAGGGTGCCAGCAACAGGGAATGACATGGTTGGTGCATGGAAACCATAATCAATCAAGCGCTTGGCGATATCCATTTCACTGATACCGAACTCTTCTTTCAACGGACGGATATCCAAAATACATTCGTGAGCAACATAGCCGCCACGCCCGGTATACAGGATTTCATAAGCACCTTTCAGACGGGCTGCAATATAGTTTGCATTCAAGATGGCAGCCTGACTGGCTTTTTTCAGCCCCTTGGCTCCCATCATGCGAATATACATCCAGCTAATCGGCAGAATGGATGCACTGCCAAATGGTGCTGCGGATACAGCACCCAGCGTGGTAACGCCATCCATTTCGACCACTGAGTGACCCGGCACAAAAGGAGCCAGATGTTTCTTCACGCCAATCGGCCCCATGCCCGGCCCACCACCACCATGAGGAATACAGAAGGTTTTATGCAGGTTCAAGTGAGAAACATCCGCACCAATAAAACCTGGGGTCGTGATACCCACTTGAGCATTCATGTTAGCGCCGTCAAGGTAAACCTGACCGCCGTTTTGGTGAATGATGTCACAAACTTCACGGATGGTTTCTTCGTACACACCGTGGGTCGACGGGTAAGTCACCATGATACAAGCAAGATCGTTACTGTGTTTTTCCGCTTTTTCACGCAAGTCAGCCAGATCGATGTTGCCGCTGCTATCACAGTTCACGACAACGACTGTCATACCTGCCATATTCGCTGAAGCCGGGTTTGTACCGTGCGCAGAGCTTGGGATCAGGCAAACATGCCGATGCTGCTCGCCACGGCTGGCGTAGTAACGACGGATCGCCAGCAAGCCTGCATATTCACCTTGTGCGCCAGAGTTTGGCTGCATGCAGAAAGCATCATACCCTGTCAGCAATACCAACCAGTGGGAAAGTTGGCCAATCATCTGATGGTAACCTTGTGCCTGTTCTGTTGGGCAGAAAGGATGCATATCGGTGAATTCAGGCCATGTAATCGGCATGATTTCAGCGGCAGCGTTCAGTTTCATGGTGCATGAACCCAGCGGGATCATTGCCTGATTCAAGGCCAGATCTTTACGCTCCAGACTGTGCAAGTAGCGCATCATGTCAGTTTCGCTGTGATAACAACGGAAGTTATCGTGTGTCAGAATTTCATCATGACGCAGCATGGAAGCGGGTATGGATTGGCTGGCTACGGATAGTTCTTTGTCGAGGGTATCGATATCCAATACAGCTTCAGAACCCGTCAGTACCTGAAATAATGTAACCAAGTCATCGCGGCTGGTTTTTTCACTCAGGGAGACACCCACCGCACCCAGAATATCGGTACGCAGGTTAATCTGTGCTTTCTCCGCTCTTGCCAGAACTTGAGATTTATCTGCGACTTCAACAGTCAGGGTATCAAACCATGTTTTATGACGCAGTGACATGCCTGCTTTTTGCAAACCGGCAGCCAGGATATCGGTCAGGCGGTGGATACGGTTCGCGATACGTTTCAACCCTTCTTCACCGTGATAAACCGCGTACATGCCTGCAATATTTGCCAGCAAAACCTGCGAGGTACAAATATTTGAATTCGCTTTTTCGCGGCGAATGTGTTGTTCACGGGTTTGCATCGCCATACGCAACGCCCTGTTGCCCGCAGCATCGCGAGAAACCCCGATGATACGTCCCGGCATTGAGCGCTTGAACTCATCACGGCAAGCAAAGAAAGCAGCATGAGGGCCGCCGTAACCCATCGGGACACCAAAACGCTGGGCGGAACCAAATACGATGTCAGCCCCTTGTTTGCCCGGCGCGGTCAATATGACGAGTGCCATAAAGTCCGCAGCAACACTGACGATAATTTTACGCTCTTTCAGTGCCGCGATAAGTGCACTGTAGTCATGAACTTCGCCTGTTGTGCCGACTTGTTGCAGTAAAACGCCAAAGATACCATCCAGTTCCAGTGATTTTTCTGCTTTATCAACGATGACTTCAAAACCAAATGTTTCCGCCCGAGTACGTACAACATCCAATGTCTGTGGATGAATGTCATCTGCCACGAAGAAACGGTTGGCCCCTTTCAGTTTGCTGATTCTTTTCGCCATGGACATAGCTTCCGCCGCCGCCGTTGCTTCGTCCAATAAAGAGGCAGAGGCAAGATCTAAACCGGTCAGATCAATGGTCACTTGCTGGAAATTCAGCAATGCTTCCAGCCGACCTTGGGAAACCTCCGGTTGATAAGGAGTATATGCCGTATACCAACCCGGATTTTCCAATAAATTGCGTAGAATCACTGGCGGGAGTATTGATGGCGCATACCCCATTCCGATATATGTCTGATAGCGCTGGTTTTGGCTCGCCATCGCTTTCAATTCGGCCAATGCCTGTTGTTCTGTCGCACTTTCACCGATTGCTGGTGGCTCTGATAAGGCGATAT
Source organism: Xenorhabdus santafensis (assembly GCF_033949405.1). Taxonomy (NCBI): domain Bacteria; kingdom Pseudomonadati; phylum Pseudomonadota; class Gammaproteobacteria; order Enterobacterales; family Morganellaceae; genus Xenorhabdus; species Xenorhabdus santafensis. The sequence goes on from NZ_VCDN01000014.1 coordinate 26,875, forward strand.
TGTGAGGGACGATTTTTTCTGTCAGCTCATCAAGGGAATCTGCTCCAACTATTGCCAGCATTTCTGTTTGCTGTTCAACAGAAGAACCAATGTGGCGACGTATGAATTCACCTTGATTTTCAAGTTGGACTAGTGTCTGGGTCATTGATAATAGTTTCCTGAAACTTATACCCATCGTCTTTCAAGTTGCCGCCTTGTTGGCTGATTTATTCACCCCGTCACATAGCTACAGTGCTCTCAGGGATGAATGAAAGATTCCTGCCTTTCGACCTTTGGCCAGCCATAGACTGGGCAAATTCGTTCCCGACGACTTTGTCACTCTTTTGCCGCCTTGATGCAACTCAAAATCCATAGGGTATAGCTAAAAAATGGCTCATAAAAAAACGCCCCATTCACAGTGTGATATGGGGCGGTAAAAATAATTATTCTTCTTCCAGAAGCGATTGATAGCCTTCAGCATCAAGCAGATTAGCAAGCCCACTATCGTCAGTGGTCTTGATTCGGAACAACCAGCCTTCATTATAAGGCTCATTGTTCACTAATTCGGGGGTTTCCTCTAACTCAGGGTTGATGGCGATAATTTCGCCGCTCAATGGTGCATAAATATCAGAAGCTGCTTTAACGGATTCAACAACGGCACAATCATCGCCGCTGTTTACTTCTGTGCCGACATCCGGCAAGTCAACAAACACCATATCACCCAATAATTGCTGGGCATGCTCGGTAATACCAACTGTATACTCACCATTGCCTTCCGAACGAACCCACTCGTGTGATTCTGTATATTTCAATTCTGCCGGTACATGACTCATTGCTGCCATCTCCTTGTTTCTTAATGATTAATCAAAAAAAAATTACAACAATCAAAACATTTTATTCAAAAATCACTCTACAAGTGGTTTCCCCATTCGCACAAAGCCCGGTTTAACCACCTGTACGGGAATCTCACGGTTGCGGATCTGAACGACAGCCTGCTCACCAATCCCCTGAGGTACGCGCGCGAGAGCGATACTAAACCCCAAAGTTGGAGAGAATGTTCCGCTGGTAATAATGCCTGTTTGCATTTCCCCAGAATCATCACTGAAGCTGACAGTTAACCCACCCCGCAATACCCCTTTTTCACGCATGACAAGCCCGACCAGCTGTTCAGTACCGACTTCACGCTGTCTTTCCAGTGCTTCTCGACCAATAAATTGACGATCTTCCGGCTTCCAGGCAATTGTCCAACCCATGTTGGCAGCCAGAGGTGAAATGGTTTCATCCATTTCTTGACCGTAAAGATTCATGCCGGCTTCAAGGCGCAATGTATCGCGTGCACCTAATCCCGCAGGTTTTACACCTACAGACAATAATTGCTGCCAAAAATCGGCGGCCTGTTCTTTTGGTAATGCGATTTCATAACCCGCTTCGCCGGTATAACCGGTTGTCGCAAGGAATAAATCCCCTGTCTGGATACCAAAAAAAGGCTTCATGCCGGCAATTGACTGCTTTTGTTCATCACTGAGCAGTGCCTGCACTTTGCTTTGTGCCTGAGGCCCCTGAACAGCGATTAATGCCAGATCATCACGAACAGTAATCTCAACTTCATATTTCTCTGCATGTTGTTGGATCCATGCCAAATCTTTCTCACGGGTAACTGAGTTAACGACCATGCGATAGAAATTATCAGTGAAGAAATAGACGATAAGGTCATCAATGACGCCACCAGAAGCATTCAACATGCCGGTATAGAGCGCCTTGCCTTGTTCGGTGAGTTTGGCAATGTCATTTGCCAGAAGGTAACGAAGAAAATCACGGCAACCTGTACCGTGCAGATCCACAATTGTCATGTGGGAAACGTCGAACATACCAGCATCGGTACGCACTGTGTGATGCTCGTCGATTTGTGATCCATAATGCAGGGGCATCATCCAGCCATGAAAATCGACCATGCGTGCTCCACATGCCAGATGCTGATCATATAGTGGGGTGTGTTTTGACATTCTTTCCCTCTTTCCATTCTTGACATGAAAACATTCGTGACCTGAAAAAACATGCAGCGCATTAACCGGCAGATGTTGGATCATGAAGCAAAGAAGCGGTTAACCACGCAAACAATACCTTGGGATCAGAAGTTATCACTGAAAATAGAAATGAACCATAAAATAAATTAGCTGCACTAGAGTGTTCACCTAAAAAAACATTCACTATCATGCAGAATTTTTGTCTAATTTATTGTGCCATTGCACTCAAAATTGGCAATAAAAGGGAAAATACAATCTGATTAAATTAGAAAATGACTAAAGTGTGAAATAAATCAACTGAACACACTTTAGTCTTACATGAAAAAAACTAATCCTAAATAATGCGTAGAATTAGATTTTTTCAACTGAAGAGGGTTGAGCAGCCAGCCAATCAGGAAGATCGTTGAGCCCCATTGCATGACGAAGTAATTGTGGTTTCACCCCGGGCAAATGATCAGCCAGCGCCAGCCCGATGTCCCGGAATAACTTCTTAGCAGGGTTATTACCATCGAATAACTGACGGAACCCTTGCATCCCAGCCAGCATTAATGCAGCACTGTGTTTGCGGCGGCGTTCATAACGACCCAGATAGAGATATTGACCAATGTCTTTTCCTTGCTTATTCAGGCGGCTCAATTCCCCTATCAATTCCGCTACATCCATGAATCCCAGATTGACGCCTTGCCCAGCCAAAGGATGGATAGTGTGTGCCGCATCCCCCAGAAGGGCTAAGCGATGTGCAGCAAAATTACGGGCATATCGCCCCATTAATGGGATTGTTTGCCTATCGCTGACCAGTTCACACTGACCAAGGCACATATCAAAAGTCACTCCCAATTGTCGGTTAAATAATTCAGGCTCCATCACTTTGAGCTGTTGTGCCGATTCTGCTGGCAGTGACCAGACAATTGAGCATAGATAGGGATCGGACAATGGCAGGAAAGCCAATATACCGTCGCCATGAAAAACCTGACGCGCAACACCCTGATGGGGTTCATCTGTACGGATCGTCGCCACCAAGGCGTGATGCTCATAATCCCAAAAAGTCAGCGGGATATCAGCATGCTGGCGCAACCAGGAGTGAGCGCCATCTGCACCGATAACCAACCGCGAAGTCAACATTCGGTTATCAGATAAGGTAATGAACGCTTCGTTTTCTCCCCAGGCTACATTTTGAAGGGAGGATGGGGCAAAAATGGTTACATCCGGCAGGCTTTCTGCCCGTTGCCAAAGCGCTTGCCTGATAACCCGGTTTTCAATGATATGACCAAGATGCGTCAGGCCATTTTCGGCCGAATTGAATTGAATGCGGCCGAAGCTGTCCTGATCCCAGACTGCCATTCCCTGATAAGGGCTTGCCCGCATTGCCAGAATATTCTGCCAGACACCAAGATGGGTCAGTAACCGTTCACTTGCGGCATTGATGGCCGATACCCGTAGTGCATGTTCATCGCTGGCATCAAATGTTTCCGTCGGCGGATACTCTTCTACAATCGCGATGCGCAAACCGCTACCCTGCAAACCACAGGCCAGCGCAAGGCCGACCATTCCGCCCCCTGCGATCACCACATCAAATGATTGCATTTTTTCTTTCCTCTTAATTTGCCAATGATGACTGGGCAACCCAACCCAATGTCTGGCGGGCAAGTAGATCCCGCGTCAGCGGTAAAGTTTCCATTGCCATCAGGCCAAGATTGCGCCCAATCTTCAATGGCAAGTAGTCATTGGCAAATAACCGAACCAATCCGTCCGTGATGCCAATGGTATTTTCGCGATCGGCCTGACGTTGTTGCTGGTATTGAGCCAGCACTTGGTAGGAGCCAATATCCTGCCCTGAGGCAGCCGCTGCTGAGATAACGCTTGCCAACGCCATGACATCGCGTATTCCCAAATTAAACCCTTGCCCGGCAATGGGGTGCAGGGTCTGGGATGCATTGCCGACTAAAGCAACACGGTGGCTTATTTGTTGGTTGGCTGTTGATAAAGCCAATGGATAACTGTGCCGCTGGCCGGTTTCCAACATTTTTCCCAGCCGCCAGCCAAATGCTTTCTGTAAATGTTGAAGGAATTCATGCTGGCTCCAGTGATTAACTTCTGCCCGTTTTTCCGAGGGATGGCACCACACCAGAGAACTGCGCCCTTCTGACATTGGCAAAAGGGCCAATGGTCCATGCTCAGTAAAACGCTCAAATGCCCTGCCCTGAGGATGCTCAGACGTCAAGATATTGGCGATAACTGCCACCTGCCCATAAGATTGTTGCTGATAGGGAATATGGCACGCTTGAGCTATTGCTGAATAGCTGCCATCTGCGGCCACCAGCAACTCTCCGGTCAGTTTTTCACCATTGTTCAACGTAACAACGACTGAATTTTCCAGACGTTCGATAGAATCTACTTTCGCCGGGCAATGCAACTGGATATTTGGAGATTGATTTAATAAATCAAACAGATGGGTTCCTGCATCGTGCAATTCAACGACATTGCCCAATGCAGAAATATCATAATCACTGGCGTGAATATTAACAAAACCACTATGGCCACGATCGCTGACATGAACGTGAGTTATTGGCGTGACATAATTTTTCAATGTTTGCCAGATTCCTATCTGATTCAGGCGCTGGCATGTGCCGTAAGCTAAGGCAATGGCTCTTGCGTCAAATCCCGGATGCTCCTGAGTAGGCTCTGCTGCTTCAATCAAGGAGACTTTCAGTTGCCCCCGGCTTAGTGAAGAAATCGCCAGTGCCAACGTCGCCCCGGCCATTCCTCCTCCCACGATAATCACGTTCATGATAACTTCCTGATCACTGAATCTCTTAATTCTGTTTTGCCTGTGCCATCAGAGCTTCGATTTCATCCGGATCTTTCACGACATACTCAGTCAGATTTTCATTTCCGGTATCCGTAATCACGATATCATCTTCAATACGAATACCGATGCCGCGGTATTCCTGTGGAACATCCGCATCCAATGCAATATAGAGCCCCGGTTCAACAGTCAGAACCATGCCCGGTTCCAGAATGCGGTCGCGATCGATCCCGTAATCACCTACGTCGTGTACATCGAGCCCCAGCCAATGACTTAAACCATGCATGAAAAATTGGCGATGTGCATTGGTTTCGATCAATTGTTCGACGTCTCCATGCATAATTCCCAGTTTTACCAATCCCTCAACCATAATGCGCACAACACGCTCCATCACTTTATTGATGCTGGTGCCCGGTTTATACAGTTCAAGGGAGACATTGATAGCTTCCAGCACAATGTCATAAATTTCACGTTGAGGACGGGTAAACTTGCCATTGACCGGGAATGTCCGCGTAATGTCGCCTGCATATCCTTTATATTCACATCCCGCATCGATCAACACCAAATCGCCATCTTTCATTCGGCGATCATTTTCAGTGTAATGCAGAATGCAGGCATTTTCTCCCGCACCAACAATCGTGTTGTAGGCAGGATAACGGGCTCCATGATAGGTAAATTCATGGTGAATTTCGGCTTCAAGCTGATATTCAAACATATCGGGCCGGCACGCTTGCATAGCTCTGGTATGTGCCTGCGCACTGATTTGGCCCGCGAAGCGCATGGCCTCCAGCTCTGCTTCTGATTTAAACAGACGCATTTCATGCAACCATGGACGCCAATCTGCCATTATTGACGGAGTTTTGAAATTGCGACGGCTGTTTTCACGCAATGTAGCCAAGGCGTCGAATACAATTTTATCAGCGTATTCAAACTCCCCCTGAGCGTGATAAACCACTTCCAAGCCATTTAACAACAGGTAAAGCTGACTATTGATATCATCAATTGGCAGGGCACGATCCACCCCCATTTTTTCCAATGCGGCTTCTTGCCCAAGACGACGGCCAGACCAAATTTCCGCAGTCAAATCGCGAACACGATTGAACAACACACTGTGGTTATGTGTGTTATCGCTTTTGATTAGCACCAGAACGGATTCTGGCTCACTGAATCCTGTCAGGTACAGAAAATCACTGTGCTGACGGTAGGGATATTCGCTATCTGAATTGCGTGTCGCAGGCGGGGCAGAAAAAATAATGGCCGCACTGCCCGGTGCCATTTTTTCCAATAATGCCTGACGACGAGATAAATATTCTTGCTTAGTCATACCCACTCCTGCGATTTCATTATTATTAGTTGAAATACCCGCCCATTGCCAAGTTACCGCTATGTTGGTTGCAACATGCAGTTAGTTGCAACATGGAAGAGAACGGGTATGTATCGCCAATCAGTGCAACGTTGGCTTTTCGTTTTTTGCACTACTTGAAGTTTTCGGCTTCGCTAAGGCGATGTAACAGAGCTGGACTGCAACACGAACATATTCCAATACTTCTTCTAGAGCCTGAGACAGTTCTTCCTGATCTTCACTCTCGTCGTACCCTAGCATACCGATGTTACGTAAATCGGTGATAATTTCCTGAATTTCCGCTTTTTCTGTCAATTTGGGATTTGCCACACCTATTCCCAACAGAAAATGGTTGACCCATCCCGCCAACGCATCTGCGCATTCAAAAATCCCAGCTTCTTCATCAGGAAGCAGTAAATTAAACGCAAAATTACTGTCATCCAGCGATTCAAACGTCGTTTCGTATAATTCTCTGAGCGGCTGCGATAAAACTTGAGAGAATGCCAGACCATCATTTGCGAGGTCATGCACCAATGCTTGCCAACTACTGTCGTGATTTCCACCACACAATAATCCACTGATTAAGCCATGCATTTCTGCTGCTGTCAGTGCTACGGACTGTTGATGCAAAATTTCATCAAATGATTGATAATTAGGTAATGAGTTTTGTATAGACATGTATATTGATCATCGTTGGCGATATAAGTTCATGCTATGCTACCATCAAGGGGAGTCGCTATACCAGACAGCACACACCGATATAAAAAGGGGGGCTTTTGGTATTTGTACAGTAATGATTGGTGTCGGCCTTGTTTTTATACCAAAATTAACTTTACACCCAGCAGATTTCAAGTTGCTATTCAGCTAAGCAAGCCGTAAGGGAACAAATCTCCAAGAGCATAGCTAACTATGTGGTTGGGGTGAGTGAACGCAGCCAACAAAGCAGCGACTTGGAAGACGAAGGGTATATCAAAATCAAGGTATCGGCACAGTATTAAATCAGGAAGGTGTCATGTCTGCACAACCAGTAGATATTCAGATTTTTGGGCGGTCATTACGTGTCAATTGTCCACCAGAGCAAATAGAAGCCTTGCAAGCTGCTGCTGAGGAACTTGAACAACGTTTACATAATCTCAAAGAACGCACCAGAGTCACTAACACTGAGCAACTGGTTTTTATTGTGGCACTGAACATTTGTCATGAGTTGGCACAAGAGAAAGTGAAAACCCGTGATTACGCCTACAATATGGAACAAAAAATAAAAATGCTCCAGCAATCCATTGAAAAGGCATTGCTAGAACAAAATAAAAGCTAGAACAAGGTATACCTTTCGTCTTTCATGTTGCCTTTTTTTGGCTGCGCTCATTCACCCCGGTCACCGCTTTTATAAATATACGGTTATCTATGTTCCCCGGGGATGAATGAAAGGCAGGAGCCTTTTACCAAAAGCCAGCCATAGGCTGGGCAAATTCGTTCCCGACGAATTTGTCATTCCCTGCCGTATCGATGCAACTTGAAAGCCATTGGGGATAGTAGTCAGAAGAAAAATAGAATTATCTGATGTTCTGCCTATTCAGCATTCAGCAAACGTTGTTTTGTTGATAAATTAGGCAGTAGTTGCTAAGGCTTAATATAAGCAGTTGCTTTCTTCATTTAGTTCCATACAATAGGCTCCATAGCATCGCTTAAAGCCTATCTTGATGGTTTAAGCAGCAAAAAAATTTCTCTGAGATGTTTGTCAGCAGGTAAGTCCCCTGAGCCGATATTTCATCTCTATAGAATGTAGTGCTCCGTTTCTTGTGAGCATGCTTGGCTCGACTAAGAAGCCTAATAGAAGCGACACTACGTTCACCTTGAACCAAGGGTTCAAGGGTTACCACCTGCAACGGCATCTTGGAGAATCTCAATTTTTTATCTGTTTTGTATCCTTTTCTGCATTTATAGGCAGGTATCATGCAATCAGATTCTTTTTTTTCGCCTCAATTTTTATCTCTACGAAAATCAATTCGCAAAAATGTTCGACAATTACGTCAAAATTTATCTCCTGAGCAACAATTACAGTTCGCCCAGCAAGTCGCTGAAAGTGCTCTCACTCACCCAAAGATCCAGCAAGCTGACAAAATAGCAGTGTATCTCTCCTTCGATGGCGAGTTGGATACCAGCCCATTGATTCAACAACTCTGGCGGCAAAACAAACAAGTCTATTTGCCAATAATTCATCCGTTCAGCCAGCATCATCTGTTATTCCTGCGCTATAGCCCCGAATCCCCCCTTGTTCGCAACCGTTTTAACATAGAAGAACCCTTATTGGATGTAAGGCACGTGTTACCGGTTTCCGAGCTTGATATTATGTTTATTCCACTCGTTGCTTTTGACTCTAAAGGTCAACGTTTAGGTATGGGCGGCGGGTTTTACGACAGAACCTTGGCAAAATGGCAGGAGCAAAAATTTTATCCCATCGGGTTAGCCCACGACGTTCAATTAGTCGAAACTTTACCCAGTGAGAAATGGGACATTCCCTTGCCAGAAATTATTACACCGAGAAAACGATGGCAATGGCATGAATAAATACTGTCTGACCTTTGGCAGGCTTTACAGAATTAGCAGGAGCCAATGTTAATTAGCCCCTGCTTTCTACCACTACATTTTACAAATACGATTTACAACTAAAATGGCTGGTAGGTTCAATCCAAATCAGTAAAGCAGACGGGAACGGATTGTGCCCGGTACTGTTTTCAGTTGTTGCAATACTAATTCCGCTTGAGCCGAACTTTGGGTCGTGATATCGATAACCACATAACCGATATCTCCCTCAGTCCGCAAATATTGCGCTTCAATATTAATTGATTGCTCGGTGAATACCTGGTTAATGCTGGTCAGGATACCCGGGCGGTTTTCATGGATATGCAGCAAACGGTGAGTATCTTTGGCGTGTATCGGCAGAGAAACTTCCGGGAAATTGACTGCTGACAAAGTCGAGCCGTTGTCAGAATATTTCACCAGTTTGCCCGCGACTTCTGTACCAATGTTTTCCTGAGCTTCCTGAGTTGATCCCCCGATATGGGGTGTCAACAGCACGTTGTCAAATTTGCTCAGTGGTGAAATGAAAGGATCACTGTTTGTGGCTGGCTCTACAGGGAACACGTCTATCGCCGCACCAGCAAGGTGCCCGATTTCCAAGGCTTCACTTAATGCCGGAATATCCACTACTGTGCCACGTGATGCATTGATTAGAATTGAGCCAGGTTTCATCAGCTCCAATTCTGACGCACTAATCATATTTTTAGTCGAAGCAGTTTCAGGAACATGCAAACTGATAACATCACTCATGTTCAATAGTTCAGACAGGTGATGAACTTGCTGTGCATTGCCTAATGGCAGTTTATTTTCAATATCATAAAAATAGACGTTCAGGCCGATATTTTCAGCCAAAATGCCAAGCTGTGTGCCAATATGGCCGTAACCAATAATGCCTAATTTTTTTCCGCGTGCTTCATAACAACCTTTGGCTTGCTTATCCCATACACCAATATGTGCTTTTGCATTTGCCTCAGGGATGCGACGTAATAACAGCAGTAACTCACCCAATACCATTTCTGCTACTGAGCGTGTATTGGAAAATGGGGCATTAAAGACAGGAATACCGCGTTTTGCTGCCGCTTTCAGATCCACTTGGTTGGTGCCGATGCAAAAACATCCTATTGCAACCAATTTTTCTGCGGAGGAAAGAACATCTTCCGTTAACTGGGTACGAGAACGGATCCCAACAAAACGAGCATCACGAATAGCTTCTTTTAATTCTTCAGGTTCCAATGCTCCTTTATGATATTCAATATTGCTGTATCCAGCCGCTTTTAAACTATCTACTGTGCTTTGGTGAACGCCTTCCAGTAGCAAAAATTTAATTTTGTCCTTTTCTAAAGATACCTTAACCATTTGCCCGCCCTAGTTGTTCTAACTTTCATGACTCCCATAGGTTCCACCAAAATAACAAAAAAAACGACAACGGCAATACAATCGATTGCTTCTATTACAGAATAAGCAACAGTAAATAAGTTGTTATGCAAAGTAAAATAATTGGTTACAGATAAAAGACAGGATTTTGAGTTTTTTTTAGATGGTGATGTGACAGATATCTCTAAATTTTCTTTTTTTTAATAAATACAAAAATATTTTGAGGGCAGGATATTCTGCCCTCTGAATGATTACTCTGTGAGCGTTTTAACGCCGTCTGCTGTACCAACCAGCACAACATTGGCGCCGCGATTAGCAAAAAGACCAACCGTTACCACACCAGGAATGGCATTGATTTTGTTTTCTAGCGCAACAGGGTCAACGATGGATAGGTTATGAACATCCAAAATGTCATTGCCATTATCCGTCACGACATTTTCACGATAAACCGGCGTGCCGCCCAATTTAACCAATTCACGGGCAACATGAGCGCGAGCCATGGGAATAACCTCAACCGGCAGTGGGAATTTACCCAACACATCGACTTGCTTAGAGGCATCGATAATGCAAATAAATTTCTCTGCAACTGCAGCAATGATTTTTTCCCGGGTCAATGCAGCGCCCCCACCTTTGATCATCTGCATCTGGTCATTGATTTCATCCGCACCATCAACATAAACGCCCAAAGTATCAACATCATTACAATCAAATACGGGAATACCGAGACTTTTTAATTTTTCAGTTGAAGCCTCTGAACTCGATACTGCACCTTCAATTTTATCTTTGATCGTGCCCAATGCATCAATAAAATGCGCTGCCGTTGAACCCGTACCAACACCGACGATTGTACCGGGTTTGACATATTCCAATGCTGCCCAACCTACTGCTTTTTTCAGTTCATCCTGAGTCATATCAATCACAGCCTATAATCAGTTACAAGGAAAAATCTGACGGCTAGTATAAACAATATTGCCTCTTCCCACGAAAAAATATGGCATAGTGCTAGGCAGGCAAATAAACACAGGCTTTACAACCGGAGAATTTTATTTTTAATGAAACGTCCTGATTATCGATCACTACAAGCACTGGATGCAGTGATCCGAGAACGTGGTTTCGAGCGGGCGGCACAAAAACTTTGTATCACCCAATCCGCAGTATCCCAGCGGATCAAACAATTAGAAAATTTGTTTGGCCAACCACTGTTGGTTCGCACCGTACCTCCCCGCCCCACAGAGCAAGGGCAGAAATTGCTCGCGCTATTACATCAGGTAGAGTTATTGGAAGCACAATGGCTTGGTGACGAAAATGGTAGTGATACTCCGCTACTGCTCTCTCTCGCAGTGAATGCGGACAGTTTGGCAACCTGGCTTTTGCCGGCCCTTCATCCGGTTTTATCTGATTTGCCTATTCGATTAAATATTCAAGTGGAAGATGAAACCCGAACGCAGGAGCGCTTACGGCGTGGAGAGGTTGTCGGAGCGGTTAGTATTCAATCTCAGCCTTTGCCAAGTTGTCTGGTGGATAAATTAGGTGCTCTCGATTATCTCTTTGTGGCTTCACCAAAATTTGCTGACCGTTTTTTCGCAAATGGGGTGACTCGTTCCGCATTATTGAAAGCACCAGCGGTTGCATTTGACCACTTGGATGATATGCATCAGGCGTTTTTACAACAACATTTTGATTTATCGCCGGGCAGTGTTCCTTGTCATATTGTCAATTCCTCAGAAGCGTTTGTTCAATTGGCAAAACAAGGCTCGACCTGCTGTATGATCCCTCACTTACAAATCGACAAAGAACTACAGGCGGGAGAATTGGTTGATTTGACCCCTGGCTTATACCAGCGCCGCATGCTTTATTGGCATCGCTTTGCCCCAGAAAGCGGAGCAATGAGGAAAGTCACTGACGCCCTGCTGAAATTAGGGCGCCAAATGTTACGTCAAGACGATGATGATCATTAACGTTGCAATTCAAAAACCGCGTCAACGTGATCGGAGAACTCAATGCTCTGAGGCTCATAAGTTTCATTGGCTGCATCTGACGCAGGTGCTGCCATCAAGGCTGCCTGATATTTCAGGCGGCTCATTGGCGCAGCCACGGCTTCAGGAGCACGGTAATTGATGCTATAGACTGGCCCCAGTTTGCCATTGAATCCTTTTGCCAACGCAGTAGCCTGTTGAATAGCATTATCAATTGCTTTTTGTCTGGCTTCATCACGATAACGCTGTGGGTTATCAACGCTGAATTGGATAGAATTAATTTCGTTCAGCCCTGCTTTTAAAGCGCCATCCAACAATGTATTCAGTTGGTCTAATTTATGAACTTTAACTTCAACTGAGCGCGAAGCACGGTAACCCGTAATAGTTGATTTGTTAGTTTTCTGATCATATTGATATTCTGGCTGAGTGCGTAAGTTAGCAGCATCAATATCTTTCTTGTCGATGCCGCTGTTTTTCAGAAAATCAAAATATTTTGCGACACGACTATCTACTTTTTTCTTCGCATCTGCCGCACTTTTTTGAGTTTCACTTACATTGATAATTAAAGTAGCCATATCTGGTGTCGCTTTAATTACCGAGTTACCAGATGTAGAAATATGTGGAACAGAAGGTAATTCAGCTGCTGAAGCCGTCATCGCCGACAGACCTCCAAGAGCCATCATTGCGGCCAATACCAGTGATTTATGTTTCACAAAACCTCCTTCAAATACAGCAAGTTTACATTAATTGATGCTTTCAGAAACATTAGCATACTATCTATAAAGAAGTATCGTTATCAGTAAAAAATCTGTAAGCCCTGCTTAATTAATCCCCAAGCGATATACCACATTACACTGCCAACAAAAATATTAATAATTCGTTGTGACTTGGGTTGGTTTAATACAGGTGAGAGCCATGAAGACAAAAGCGACAACGCAAAAAACCAGCTAATTGATGCCATGACAGCCCCAAAAACGAACCATGATCGAAATTCCGCTGATAATTGCCCACCGATGCTTCCCAGTACCACAAAAGTATCCAAATAGACATGAGGATTCAGCCAAGTCACTGCAAACAGCGTTATGATGACCCGCCAACGGTTTTGGACTACGTTTTCAGCATAGAAAAGTTCGGTATTGGCAAATAAAGCTGTGCGGAAAGCGCCCCATCCATACCACAATAAAAATGCAACACCACCCCATGTTACGGCCTGTAGCAGAAACGGTGATTGTCCAAGCAAGGCGCTTCCGCCAAAGACCCCGGCTGTCATGAGTAAGGCATCACTGATAGAGCATAATGTTGCACTCATTAAATGAAATTGTTTTCTGCTTCCCTGTTGCATAACAAATACATTTTGTGGGCCAAGTGGAATGATCATTGCAGCACTGAGGAAAAAACCCTGCATTAAGATCGATAACATGCAAAAATCCCTAATAATTATTCAGCTTGATTCGGTATAAATGCATATTAGTCAATATAAGACATTAGAAGAAATGAATAATATTTATCTACCATTAGAAAAAGTGATGATACTTGTGGGCGGGAAGAAATCACTGGATTTGGTGTGAGCATCATTGTTCTCACACCAATATTTTCACAGCCATATCCTCACACTAATATGGCTCGGCTCTTACGGCTAACGCCGTTTAAATTGTAACTTTATAGGCTACGCTCACACATTCCGGCTGTCGGTATTTTTCTGTGAAGCGATTTGTTGCTGGTGTTGCTGGTGCAGATAAACATCCATTTGTGGGAACGGAATGCCGATATTATGCTTGTCCAGGGCACGTTTAAAGTTTTCCATCAGATCCCAGTACACATCCCAGGCATCACCATTAACTGTCCATACACGAACAACAAAGTTCAACGAGGAATGTGCCATTTCATGCAATCGGACTGTGACGCCTTTTTCATGCTGGATACGCTTATCTTCTTTAATGACATCGCCCAGCACTTTTTTCACTTCATCAATATCCGCATTATATGCTACTCCCACGATGATCTGTGTACGGCGGTTAGGCTCACGGCTTATATTGATAATGTTGTCGGCAATAATCTTACCGTTGGGGATAACAATGATGCGATCATCTGCTGTACGTAATGTCGTAGAGAAAATTTGCACTTGCATAACGGTTCCTTCCACAGCACCGATAGTGACATATTCACCCGTGCGAAGTGGGCGAAAAAGGACTAATAACACACCTGCGGCAAAGTTAGATAACGATCCCTGCAATGCCAAGCCCACAGCCAAACCTGCGGCACCGATTACTGCAATGACGGATGCCGTCTGAATGCCCAATTTCCCAAGAACAGCGATAATCGTAAATGCGATAACAGCATAACGGATAATTGCAGACAAAAAGTCGGCAATAGTCGTGTCGATATCACGCAATGACATAACACGCTTAACGGTTTTACTGACTACTTTCGCAATAAATAAACCAACAATAAGGATCAGAATGGCTGATACAATATTCACTGCATACTGGATCAATAAATCCTGATTGTTGGTAAACCAGCCCGCTGCTTTATTAATCTCATGCGACAAATTTAGCTCTTCCATACAAAGTCCACCATTATTGTTGGAACCTATTTCACTTGGTGTCATTAATAGTTATGAACACCGTCAGTTAGCATAGGTTCCTGTTCATAAAACAGAAAAATGACGATTATAATATACACAATGGCAATACAAACGCTTGCAACATATCCAATGTTCATCACACACGAAAGTGATGGAGTGTCGATTATGACAGAAAGCTATCACAGGTTGAACATTTGTACTTACGTTTGATTCTTTTGCAAAATAAATGCCCTGTAATCATCGAGCATACCGATAAAATCGTCTGTTCCGCAGAAAGCCAGGCTTTCGTTATCGTAATAACTCATGCCTTCTTCTATCAATTCAGTATCAAACTGGAGTTGATTGGCCCTGATCATTATCTCATCTTCACTCATTAATAGAGTGTATTCATGCCCCTCCAACTGCCACTGTTTTTCACTGCCTTTAATATCACCCAATGCAGCAATGATTTTATCCAAAACGCTTAAATCACCTTTTACTTCTTCATTCAGCCAATGACCAATAGCTTCATGATCCATCGAAAAAAAGGTTGTTACCTGACCAGCAATATCCTGCGTAAATTCATATTCCATTACGCACCTCCACTATTTTTCTGCTTATACCTTTCGTTTTTCAAATTGCCTCTTTGTTGGCTGTGCTCATGCACCCCACTCACCGTTTTTATAAACATACAGTTATCTGCGCTCCCGGGGATGCCTTTCACCGGAGCCTAGCCCTTGCCTCCGCGATGCAACTTGAAATCCATTGCGTATATACCAAACCAACATTTCTGGATTTTAAACATTTCCATTCATCCCACCTCAGAGGTAGTCCACAAACTGACACAAAACTCCCTGAATTACACACAAAAAAAAGGAGGCTTTCGCCTCCTCATTATGCAATATACTTTTTTATACTGCGGTTTGGAAGATGACATCTTCCGCTTTTTCTGTGTATTGATTCAATTGATCAAAATTCAGATAGCGATAAGTATCTGCCGCAGTTTCATCAACTTTATCCATAAATTGCAAATATTCTTCAGGCGTTGGCAAACGACCTAATAACGATGCCACAGCAGCTAATTCAGCTGAAGCCAAGTAAACATTTGCACCTGAACCGAGGCGGTTCGGGAAGTTACGGGTTGATGTGGATACCACGGTTGCACCATCGGCTACACGTGCCTGATTCCCCATGCACAATGAACAACCAGGGATCTCAATGCGTGCGCCACTCTTGCCAAAGATACTGTAATAACCTTCTTCCGTTAACTGGGCTGCATCCATTTTGGTTGGAGGAGCGACCCACAAACGAGTTGGCAACTGGCCTTTATGTTGATCCAGCAATTTGCCCGCAGCACGGAAATGGCCGATGTTGGTCATGCAAGAGCCGATAAAGACTTCATCAATTTTACTGTTAGCCACTGCTGATAGCAGGCGTGCATCATCCGGATCGTTTGGAGCACACAAAATAGGCTCTTTGATATCAGCCAGATCGATTTCAATCACGGCAGCATATTCAGCGTCAGCATCCGCTTCCAGCAATTGAGGATCTTTCAGCCAGTTTTCCATACCAATAATACGGCGTTCCAGTGTCCGGCGATCGCCATAGCCTTCCGCAATCATCCACTTCAGCAATACCACATTCGATTGCAGGTATTCAATGATAGGATCTTTATCCAGCTTAATGGTACAACCTGCGGCAGAACGCTCTGCAGATGCATCTGCTAATTCAAATGCCTGCTCAACTTTAAGCTCTGGCAGACCTTCGATTTCAAGAATGCGGCCAGAAAAAATGTTCTTCTTGCCTTTCTTCTCTACAGTCAGCAAGCCTTGCTGAATTGCATAGTAAGGTATCGCATGAACCAGATCGCGCAACGTGATGCCAGGTTGCATTTTCCCTTTAAAACGAACCAAAACAGATTCAGGCATATCCAACGGCATCACGCCTGTTGCTGCAGCAAAGGCCACCAAGCCGGAGCCTGCCGGGAAAGAGATGCCAATAGGGAAACGAGTGTGAGAATCACCGCCTGTACCGACAGTGTCCGGCAACAGCATACGGTTCAGCCATGAATGGATAATCCCATCTCCCGGACGCAGTGATACCCCACCACGGTTCATGATAAAGTCAGGCAAAGTATGGTGTGTTGTTACATCAACAGGTTTTGGATAAGCCGCAGTGTGACAAAATGACTGCATGACCAAATCCGCAGAGAATCCCAGACACGCCAGATCTTTCAGTTCATCGCGAGTCATTGGCCCTGTAGTATCCTGAGAACCTACGGAAGTCATCTTAGGCTCACAATATTCTCCCGGGCGGATGCCTGCTGTGCCGCAAGCACGGCCAACCATTTTCTGAGCCAGTGAGAAACCACGATCGCTTTTTGCAACTTCTTTTGCCTGACGGAAAACATCACTGTGCGGCAACTTCAGAGATTCACGAGCCTTTCCGGTCAAACCGCGCCCGATAATCAGCGGAATACGGCCTCCGGCGCGCACTTCATCAATGAGTACATCAGTTTTCAATTCAAAAGTAGCCAGTAACTCATTTGTTTCATGATGACGGATTTCACCTTTATAAGGATAAATATCAATCACATCACCCATATTGAGTTTGGATACATCCACTTCAATTGGCAAAGCACCAGCATCTTCCATCGTATTGAAGAAAATGGGGGCAATCTTTCCACCCAATACTACGCCGGCACCGCGTTTATTTGGCACAAACGGAATATCTTCACCCATGAACCACAGCACAGAGTTAGTTGCTGATTTACGGGAAGAACCAGTACCAACAACATCCCCAACATAGGCCAGTGGATAGCCTTTCTGATTCAATGTTTCGATTTGTTTAATCGGGCCTACAGCACCAGCTTGATCAGGTTCGATACCTTCGCGGGCATTCTTGAGCATTGCCAGGGCATGTAGAGGGATATCGGGGCGTGACCAAGCATCAGGGGCTGGAGAGAGATCATCAGTGTTAGTTTCACCTGTGACCTTAAAGACTGTAACAGTAATTTTTTCTGCTAACTCAGGGCGTTCGAGGAACCATTCTGCGTCAGCCCATGATTGAATAATCTGTTTAGCGTGAGCGTTACCGGCTTTTGCTTTTTCTTCCACATCATAGAAGCTATCAAACATCAACAGCGTATGAGACAGCGCTTTTGCTGCGATAGGCGCCAGTTTTTCATCATCGAGAGCGTCAATTAAAGCGTGGATATTATACCCGCCCTGCATGGTTCCCAATAATTCTATGGCTTTTTCTTGAGTGACAAGAGGAGAAGCAGCTTCTTTCTTGGCAATAGCGGCCAGAAAACCCGCTTTGACATAAGCTGCTTCATCTACACCAGGGGGAACACGATTGGTCAACAGATCCAGCAGGAAATCTTCTTCACCTTGAGGTGGATTCTTCAGTAATTCGACCAGCGCGGCTGTTTGAGCTGCGTCTAACGGTTTAGGGACGATGCCTTGAGCTGCACGCTCGGCTACGTGCTTGCGGTATTCTTCTAGCACGACATACTCCTCGCTCTCATTGTCATTTTATACACCCGGCTGTCTGCACCCGGTAACGATCATTGAAAACGCTTATCCAAAAACAATCAGCTAAAACGATCGTTGAGGGTGCCAGGTCAGAGGATTTTGCTCGCATAACATTAGAATTATGCCCAGCTTTGCGCGCTTAGCATACCAAAATTTGAATGGCATGTTAATTCATTCACATAAAATCAACATTAAACGACGATAAAATTCTAGATAAGAGCTACTTAAGCGTGTATGTCAGGTAAATGTTCTGTTTTTTTCTGATGCCTTTTGAAAAGGCTGAATTTTATTCTTCCATTTTTTCCAACTCTCTTCTTTTTATCATCAAGAAACTTGAAGGATATCCCATGTTTCCTATAAAAATAATTGAATATTAAACTTATTTTATTGTGATGTTATAAAATGCTCTCGGACATTTAAATGCTGACATAGCTTACCACAACTCCCCATAAATTTTCCTAACCAGAAGTTTATGTGAAAACATTTAGAAATCTTTAATATCCTGCACATTTTAAAAAATTTACATTCTGGTTGATTGACATAAAAAGTAACAATAATAGCTGGATAATAATTTTAAAAAAGTGTATTAAATTTTGAGGTACTACTTTGTCTATTTATCTCCAGAAAAAACCGTTTCCTATTTTATCCAATGTATTTTTTATATTAATTAAATTTCAACATGCACAAGGATGCTTACATAGGAAATCAAGGTATCTCAATTTTCTGTTAAGGAGGAGAGCATGCAACCTGATGATAAAACCACACTTAATGATACTGCATCCAACAATATTGTACCAGCCAGCACCAATAATGCTTTCACTGAAAAAACGTATGCTAATTATCAAGCCATAATTAAAGAAGTTTCAAAACATGATATGTTATCAGAACTAGAACGATTAAAAGCAAATGAAATGGCAGACGCAGCCAACCAAGATATAAAACGACATAGTGCGTTTCAACAAACAGCCAATTCAATAAAAAACATATATGGTAACCAAGGAATTAATGGAGGGATAGATACTCACCGCTATTTTATCTGTACCAGTGAAAATAAAACCGTCGGAATTATTATTTTTATTTCATCATCAAGCAATACTTCTGGATATAATACCCCTGATCGAATCGGATATATATTGACTCACCCTGGCCGTCGGGGTTATGGAAGATTATTGATTGAGCATGCGGTCAATATCTCTATGACATTAAATCATACAGGGGATTTAATATTAGATGCAGAACCCTACGCCACTCCTATCTATCAAAAAATAGGTTTTTCAATCACAAACAGTAATAATGATTTTGATGCAATAGAAATGAAACTAATCCCATCAGAAAGTCGCCTGTGGAAAAGAACACCTGATGGTTATCAATTCATTAAACATTCACCTGGTTCTCTATGGAGATGCTATATTTTGTAAAGTAGTCAAATAAACTGGAGATTTTTGCCATGAAAGATATCCCACCGTTGAAAAATATCTCACTGTTTAGTCGCGTTAAATCACTGCTATCTATAAAGCCATCAGCTAAAGAAATATATCAAAGGGAATACGCAACAAAAATTATAGAAGTGAATAAAGATCAAATGCTAAGGCATCTTTATCGTATTAATCAAGATTCCTCTAACTGGCACAAAGGGCTAGGTGTAATCGATAGTAATAGTGAGTATGCCATTAGACAACAATCTTTTGAAGCTGTATATAAAGGAATAGAAAGGGAACACCAACATTCCTTGTTGTCAACCCTCCCTTCAACTTCAGGGCATCGATATTTTGTCTGCACCATACAAAATAATATGCCTGTTGGTATTATGGTATTTTTACCAGGTACATCTGAATATAGTTATGGGAAGCCAGATTACATAGATTATCTGCTCACACACCCCGGTATTAAAAGTATTGGAAGTTTGCTGGTTGAAAAAGCGGTGGAGTCATTAACCAACGATGAGCTACGGGTAAATGCAAAGCATTCTTCTACCCCTTTTTACACAGAATTAGGATTTACTAGGTCAGGGGGCTCTAATAACAATACAGTCTCAATGGTGTTAGTACCTAAAGAAAGTGAAAAATGGGAAATGGTTAATAACGTCTATCGATTAAAGAAATATATATAAACTTCCTTTCTAAAAGTTCTCAAATGCATTTATTATCACTCAATAAAAACGGTTTCTATCAGAAGCCGTTTCCACCACATTTAACATAATAAATTCGTTACACTTACTAACAAAATAAAAAAATCACAATTAAATAATCGACATAATTTATATAGACAACAATTGTATAAAACGAGATAAAACAGAAAGAAAAAGAAACATAAAGATATAGCATGCTTAAAAAATATGGATTTCAGGATATAATTTTATATTCTGCATATAAAATACCTAGTAAGCACAAAATGTTACATATAAATTATCTAAGAAGCACAAAAAGCCCATAAATCATAAGACAAAATAACCAATAATGGCGACGGAAATAAACAAAAAGACAATAATCATGTAACAAAAAAAGACTTAATAATTTTATGCATGGAGGAAAAAATTCCCGATAAAACACCATAATTAGCTTATAATTGCTGAGGCTAGCACTAGGGCTTTGCATAATACTCAACAGAAACTGTTGTTCTTGAATTTCATTTTCAAGTTCACAACATAGTGCTTATTTTTCTATTTGAAGTTAAAAGATCAATGAAATTAACCTATCGAATCAATAAAAAACTAATAAAAAAACAGTAAAAATGCACTTCAAATAAGAAAAGATAATGGTGTAATAAAAAACGACTCGATTTATAAAAAAATCAATCATCAACTAACTCGGTGAGAATTTACTTTTTTATCCATTCGATACATTGAAGGAATATATAATGAATCTTGATTTATTTAATCCACAAGATAATTTACCAAACACAGAAAAAGCATTTACTCTATTTCCCCAGTTGAAAAAAATTTATGCTGCTCTGGGTAATACACCGTTAATTTCAGTGCCCTCACCTGAGGGAAAAGCCTCAATTCTTGCCAAACTTGAATCTGAGAACCCGTTTGGTTCTGTGAAAGATCGAGTCGCCTTTGGTTTATTTTGTGACGCCATCAATAAACATGATTTTTCTCAAGGGGAACTAAAATTACTTGATGCTTCTGGCGGCAATATGGCTAAAGCATTAGCTAATTTGGGTTATATGTGTGACATTCCTGTACATGTAGCCATTCCTGATTCCGCTTCAGAAGAGTTAATCGAGGAATTAAAAGCGACCAACGCCACTATTACACCTGTAGATCACAACCTTTTCCTGATGGGCGTTCTTGCCCGTGGTCAGCAAATCGCACATGAAGACAGCAGTTGGACACTCCTCGCCCAACATATCAATATGGTGAACACCTCAATGCATCAATACCAAACCGGAGAAGAAATTCTGCGACAATTAAATGGTAGCCATGCTGATGGTTGGGTGGCAGCGGTAGGAACAGGTGGTACGTTTGCAGGTGTAAGCGCTGCGCTACGTCAGGATAATCCTCAACTGACCGTTATGGCGAGCACAACGAAGGAATTACCATACGGGTCACTTGCAGCGCCTAACGGGAAGAAAAAATTTATGGGTGCCGGTGGTTTCGGCTGGGGTTTCCGTCAGCCTTTTATCAAAAAATTCATGCCAGAAGAACCACAATTCAACCCGGTCTCCTATGAAGAAGCAATTACCGCAATGTATGAGTTTTACCATCTGACCGGCATAAAAATTGGCTCGTCATCAGCAGCAAACTGGAAAACGGCATGGAAACTTGCAGAAACTATGACAAGTGACCAGAAAGTAGTAACACTGTTTGCTGACGCCGGAAATGATGCTGAAAGAGAGCAAGGCCGCGAATGGTTTAATCAACCCAAAACGTCAAAAGCATAACTCACGTTTTATTGATACCTTAATGACATGGCAAAATGAAAACGGCTCCCATATGGAAGCCGTTTTCGATGAATGCCTAATCTATGGCAAAAGAGAAAAGATTATTTCTTTTTCTTTGCTTTTGGATTTGGCAAATCAGTGATGCTGCCTTCATAAATTTCAGCAGCCATACCGATTGATTCATACAGTGTTGGGTGAGCGTGGATAGTCAGAGCGATATCTTCTGCATCACAACCCATTTCGATAGCCAGACCGATTTCACCCAGCAGTTCGCCACCGTTAGTACCAACAATAGCACCACCGATAACACGGTTAGTGTCTTTATCGAAAATCAGTTTGGTCATACCATCTGAACAATCAGAAGCGATTGCACGGCCAGAAGCTGCCCATGGGAAAGTCGCAGTTTCGTAATTGATGCCTTTCTCTTTCGCTTCTTTCTCAGTCAGGCCAACCCATGCAACTTCTGGTTCAGTGTAAGCAATGGATGGAATAACTTTAGGATCGAAGTAGTGTTTCTTGCCAGAGATAACTTCAGCAGCAACATGACCTTCGTGAACACCTTTATGTGCCAGCATTGGCTGACCAACGATATCACCGATAGCGAAGATGTGCGGTACGTTAGTACGCATTTGCTTATCAACATTGATAAAGCCACGCTCATCAACTTCAACGCCGGCTTTACCTGCATCCAAAGATTTACCGTTTGGTACACGACCGATAGCAACCAGAACCGCGTCATAACGTTGTGGTTCTGCCGGTGCTTTTTTGCCTTCCATTGTTACGTAGATGCCATCTTCTTTAGCTTCTACCGCAGTCACTTTAGTTTCCAGCATCAGGTTGAACTTCTTGCTGACACGCTTAGTGAATACTTTAACAATGTCTTTGTCCGCAGCAGGAATTACCTGATCGAACATTTCCACCACGTCAATCTGAGAACCCAGAGCGTGGTAAACAGTACCCATTTCCAGACCGATAATACCGCCGCCCATAACCAGCAAGCGTCCCGGAACAGTTTTCAGTTCCAGAGCATCGGTAGAATCCCATACGCGAGGATCATCATGTGGAATGAATGGCAGCTGAATTGGACGTGAGCCCGCTGCGATAATGGCATTATCAAAATTAATCGTTGTTGCGCCGTTCTCGCCTTCAACTACCAGAGTGTTAGCACCGGTAAATTTACCAATACCATTCACAACATTAACTTTACGGCCCTTAGCCATACCGCCCAGACCGCCTGTCAACTGGGAAATTACTTTTTCTTTCCAGAGACGGATCTTGTCGATATCAGTTTGTGGCTCACCAAACACGATACCGTGTTGTGCCAGTGCTTTTGCTTCTTCAATGACTTTTGCAACATGAAGCAGCGCCTTGGATGGGATACAGCCAACATTCAAACAAACACCACCCAGAGTAGAATAACGCTCAACCAGAACGGTATCCAAACCTAAGTCTGCACAACGGAAAGCAGCAGAATACCCAGCAGGGCCTGCACCAAGCACCACTACCTGGGCTTTAATTTCAGTACTCATCATGACCTCTTAATTGTTTGTCCGGCGGGTCAGACGAAAATACTCTTCGTATTTCACATTGCTGCGTTGTTAGCTTTGCGCCCTCACCCCAGGCAGGTACATAGTTATCTATGATTCTGGGGATTCGTTCACTTGCCGCCTAGCTGCAACACGAAATCCATTGAGTAAAAAAACCTTATTCCACCGGGACGTACACACCGCGAGCAGTTTACAGAATTGTAAATAACCTGAAAAGCGCGTTAACGTGACAGAAATCTCAACCTGTCAGATATTAGGAGAAAATATCTGTCACGGCAGTAATCATTAGGCCGGTATATTTACCGGCCTTTGCATTACATCACCAAACGGCGAATGTCGCTCATCAATTGATTAATATAAGTGATGAAGCGTGCACCGTCAGCTCCGTCGATCACACGGTGGTCGAAAGACAGAGACATAGGCAGGATCAGACGAGGAACGAATTCCTTGCCATTCCAGACAGGTTTCATGGAAGAACGAGACAGACCCATGATTGCCACTTCTGGTGCATTTACAATTGGTGCAAAACCGGTAGTACCGATACCACCCAAGCTGGAGATGGTGAAACATCCACCCTGCATGTCGGATGCAGTCAGCTTACCGGCACGTGCTTTCTTGGAAACTTCAGCCAGTTCTCTGGACAGTTCCATGATGCCTTTCTTGTTGACGCCCTTGAATACAGGAACAACCAGACCGTTAGGCGTATCAACCGCGATACCGATGTTGACGTATTTTTTCAGGATCAGCTTCTGGCCATCTTCAGAAATGGAGCTGTTAAAGCGAGGCATTGCTTCCAATGCTTTTGCAGCTGCTTTCATCACGAATACCAGTGGAGTGATCTTCACGCCCAGTTGTTTCTTCTCAGCTTCTTTGTTCTGCTGTTTACGGAATTCTTCAACTTCTGTGATATCCGCTTCATCGAACAAGTTAACATGAGGGATCATGACCCAGTTACGGCTCAAGTTTGCACCAGAGATTTTCTGGATACGGCTCATTTCAACTTCTTCGATTTCACCGAACTTGCTGAAATCAACTTTCGGCCAAGGCAGCATGCCTGGCAGACCGCCGCCCGCAGCAGCAGGTGCTGTTTCTGCGCGCTTGATAGCCTCTTTCACATAAGTCTGAACGTCTTCACGCAGGATACGACCCTTACGGCCAGTACCTTTGACTTTCGCCAGGTTCACGCCAAATTCACGAGCCAGACGACGGATCACTGGAGTTGCATGAACGTAAGCGTCATTTTCTGCGAATTCGTTTTTGCTTTCTGCTGGCTTGCTTGCTGCTGGTGCTGCTTTCGCAGGTGCCGCCGCAGGAGCTGGAGCCGCTGCTGGCGCTGCCGCTGGAGCAGGTGCTGCGCCGGCAACTTCGAATACCATGATAAGAGAGCCCGTTTTAACTTTATCGCCCGCAGCGATTTTGATCTCTTTCACAGTACCTGCGAATGGTGCAGGAACTTCCATGGAAGCCTTGTCACCTTCAACCGTAATCAATGATTGTTCTTCAGCAATGGTGTCGCCGACTTTAACCATGATTTCGGTCACTTCAACTTCATCACCGCCGATATCTGGTACATGAACTTCTTTCGCCGCAGAAGCTGCTGGCGCTGCTGGAGCAGCTACAGGAGCTGCTGCTGGTGCTGCACCAGAACCCGCAACTTCAAATACCATGATAAGAGAGCCAGTTTTAACTTTATCGCCCGCAGCGATTTTGATCTCTTTCACAGTACCTGCGAATGGCGCAGGAACTTCCATGGAAGCCTTGTCACCTTCAACTGTAATCAGTGATTGTTCTTCAGTGATGGTATCACCGACTTTAACCATGATTTCGGTCACTTCAACTTCATCATCACCGATGTCAGGTACATGAACTTCTTTGCTTTCAGCCGCTGCTGGCGCTGCAACCGGAGCTGCCGCTTGCGGTGCTGGCGCAGCTTCTGCTGCACCATTTGCGGATTCGAAAATCATGATCAATTTGCCGGTTTCGACTTTATCGCCAACCGCAATTTTGATTTCTTTAACTACACCCGCCTGTGGAGATGGGACTTCCATGGAAGCCTTGTCACCTTCAACTGTAATCAGTGACTGTTCTGCTTCTACAGTGTCACCCACTTTTACCATGATTTCGGTAACTTCAACTTCATCTGCACCGATATCAGGTACGTTAATTTCAATAGACATTAATCTTTACCTCTTATGCCAGACGTGGGTTAACTTTTTCTGGATTGATGTTGTATTTAGTGATCGCTTCTTCAACCACTTTCACATCAACTTCGCCACGTTTAGCCAATTCACCCAGAGCCGCAACAACCACGTAAGAAGCATCAACTTCAAAGTGATGACGCAGGTTTTCACGGCTGTCAGAACGACCGAAACCATCAGTACCCAATACACGGAATTCGCTTGCAGGAACAAAGTTACGTACTTGTTCTGCGAACAGTTTCATGTAATCGGTTGAAACAACTGCTGGCGCTTCGTTCATGATCTGAGCAATGTAAGGAACGCGAGGCTGTTCTGCTGGGTGCAGCATGTTCCAACGCTCACAATCCTGACCTTCACGAGCCAGTTCAGTGAAGGAAGTTACGCTGTATACGTCAGAGCCGATACCGTATTCGTCAGACAGGATCTTCGCTGCTTCACGGACATGACGCAGGATAGAACCAGAACCCAACAACTGAACTTTGCCTTTACCGCCTTCCAGGCTTTCCAGCTTGTAGATACCTTTACGGATACCTTCTTCAGCGCCTGCTGGCATTGCTGGCATGTGGTAGTTTTCGTTCAGGGTAGTGATGTAGTAGTAGATATTTTCTTGTTTCTCACCATACATACGCTCCAGACCGTCATGCATGATGACAGCCACTTCATAAGCGAATGCTGGGTCATAAGAGATACAGTTAGGAATAGTCAGAGACTGAATGTGGCTGTGGCCATCTTCATGCTGCAAACCTTCACCATTCAGAGTTGTACGACCAGAAGTACCACCGATCAGGAAGCCGCGAGCCTGTTGGTCACCTGCTGCCCAGCACAGATCACCGATACGCTGGAATCCGAACATTGAGTAGTAGATGTAGAATGGGATCATTGGCAGGTTATTGGTGCTGTAAGAAGTTGCAGCAGCCAGCCAAGATGAAGCAGCACCCAGTTCGTTGATACCTTCTTGCAGGATCTGGCCTTTTGCGTCTTCTTTATAGTATGCAACCTGCTCACGGTCTTGCGGAGTATACTGCTGACCATTCGGGCTGTAGATACCGATTTGACGGAACAGACCTTCCATACCGAAAGTACGTGCTTCGTCAGCAATGATTGGAACCAGACGATCTTTGATCGACTTGTTCTTCAGCATAACGTTCAGTGCGCGAACGAAAGCGATGGTAGTAGAAATTTCTTTGGATTGTTCTTCCAGCAGAGAGCTGAAATCTTCCAGAGCTGGGATTTCCAGTTTGTCGTCAAAGTTAACACGACGACTTGGCAGGTAACCACCCAGTGCATTACGACGCTCATGCAGATATTTAGATTCTTCAGAATCTTTGTCGAAAGTCACGAATGGCAGTTCATTGATTTGCTCATCGGATACAGGCACGTTGAAACGATCACGGAACAGACGAACGCCTTCCATGTTCATTTTCTTAACCTGGTGAGCAATGTTTTTACCTTCAGCGGTATCGCCCATACCGTAACCTTTAATGGTCTGAGCCAGGATTACAGTTGGTTTGCCAGTTGTATTCTGCGCTTTGTTCAGTGCAGCGTATACTTTCTTAGGATCGTGACCACCACGGTTCAGAGCCCAGATTTCGTCATCAGTCATATCTTTGACTAATTCCGCAGTTTCTGGGTAACGACCGAAGAAGTGCTCGCGAACGTAAGCGCCATCTTTGGACTTGAATGTCTGATAATCACCGTCCAGCGTTTCGTTCATCAGCTGAACCAGTTTACCGCTGGTATCTTTACGCAGCAGTGCATCCCAACGCTCACCCCACAGGACTTTCAGTACCTGCCAGCCAGCGCCTTCGAAGATGCCTTCCAGTTCGTTAACGATTTTGCCGTTACCGGTTACTGGGCCATCCAGACGTTGCAAGTTACAGTTGATGATAAAGACCAGATTATCCAGTTTTTCACGGGTTGCGATAGTAATCGCACCTTTGGATTCTGGCTCATCCATTTCACCGTCGCCCAAGAAAGCGTAAACGGTTTGTTTGGAGGTATCTTTCAGCCCACGGTTTTCCAGATATTTCAGGAACTTAGCCTGATAGATCGCGGAAATTGGCCCCAGCCCCATAGAAACAGTCGGGAACTGCCAGAAGTCAGGCATCAATTTTGGATGCGGGTAAGAAGACAGACCATTACCACCGATTTCCTGACGGAAATTGTTCATCTGTTCTTCAGCCAGACGGCCTTCAAGGAACGCACGTGCGTAGATACCCGGAGAAATGTGACCCTGGAAGTAAACCAAATCACCGCCATCATTTTCATTGCGAGCGCGGAAGAAGTGGTTAAAACAAACTTCATAAACAGTAGCGGAAGACTGGAAAGAAGCCATGTGGCCACCCAGTTCCAGATCTTTTTTAGATGCACGCAGAACGGTCATTACCGCGTTCCAGCGAATTGCAGAACGGATACGGCGCTCTAAATTCTGGTTGCCAGGGTAAGCTGGTTCATCCTCAACAGGAATAGTGTTGATGTAATTACGACTTGCAGCACCAGCAGCAACGCTAACTCCACCTTTACGAGCTTCATTCAAAACCTGATCAATCAGGAACTGAGCGCGCTCAACACCTTCTTCACGGATGACCGATTCGATCGCCTGCAACCAATCGCGAGTTTCGATCGGATCCACGTCATTTTTCAAAATATCTGACATGGTGTATTCCTTATCTGTTATCTATTTCTAATGATTGTTGGAGCCTATCTTCTGGTCATACCCTTTGACGACAGCCCGTTATGACCGGAAGATAGGCCCTGCTATATGTTGCTGCTAAAACTCTTGAATAAAGAGTTCACAAACTGTACAAACGCAGCAGTCAGGATTTGCACAGTTAAGTTTAAAGCCTACCCATTCAGGAATTTGACTTATAAAGCCCAAGGGACAGGCTCTTATTCCTGGTGTTGCTGGAGCCGCCTCAATGAACGTTCACGACGCGTCTGTTCACGAGTCAGATCCAATAAAACTTCTTCAATAAAGGCCAAGTGGCGATGGGAAGCCTCACGGGCTTTTTCCGGTTCTCTTGCCATAATTGCGTGGAAAATTTCAGCTCGATGAGAACTGACAGCCGCCAGCATCTCTTTACGGGTATAGATGAACTCGAAATTGCTCCTGATATTTTGTTCTAACATCGGGATCATACAACGCAATAAATGCAGCAATACCACATTATGAGCGGCTTCCGTGACAACAAGCTGATATTGCAAGACAGCATCAGATTCCGCATTCACATCACCGCTTTGCTGTGCTTCTTGGATAGCAAAATGGCTTTGTTCAATGCGTTTAAAATCTTCATCCGTTCCTCTCAGGGCAGCATAATAAGCTGCAACCCCTTCCAGCGCGTGCCGCGCTTCGAGAAGATCGAACTGGGATTCTTGATTTTCTGCAATGAGTTGGGCGAGTGGATCGCTGAAACTTTGCCACAGATTATTCTGCACGAAAGTTCCTCCCCCTTGACGACGGAAAAGAAAGCCTTTGGCTTCCAATTTTTGAATGGCTTCGCGCAATGAAGGGCGTGATACTTCGAACTGTTTCGCCAGTTCACGCTCAGGCAGCAGTTTTTCTCCCGGGCGAAGCGAGCCTTCAAGGATGAGCTGCTCAAGACGCTGCTCAATCACATCTGATAACTTTGGTTGGCGAATCTTGCTATAGGCCATATCTGCTGTAAGCCATTCAATGAGTAAATGTTGCTTCGGACTATGCCCTGTTTACCTAAGCCTCGCAGCCTGAATTATAGCCAGCAAGCCAAAAATAACAAGACCGGAGTCAATTGGTAATACCAATTTAGAATACAGGGTCTTAAAGTAACAAAGTATTCACTAGCTGTCTATAAAGACCTTGAGGCAAATCATAAAAATCTGCAAATTTTAACAAATTATTTTAATTTTTATCAGAAAATTATAACCAGAGGGGATTTTTTAGGCAGTAAATCTGACGAGATTTAACGTATGAATAACTCATTGGCTCGATAAAAAACTCGCGGTTATTGCACACTATCACCATAACCGCGAGCTTTCATTAATAAAAAAATTTGTTAACATATTTTATAAATTACTGTTATTAGTCGAAACCCAAAAATCTATAATAAATAGCCAAGGGGATTATTATAATGAATTAATTTTTATATTTAATGGTGACTGTTGGGTAGCTATGATACCCTGATATATTTTGCACATCATAGGTTAATTCAGGTAATTCATAAAGATTAACATCATATGTATTTCCGCCTGCTAGTGGAATATCAAAGTATATAATCATCTTTCTGTCATGTTTATTTGAATCATATTGAGCATGATATGTAACACTACCTTCAAGTCCCGTAAATGGCGAAGTTGATACAGCTATTATAGTAACAGTACTATGGCTAGCAATACTAACTGGTGGATATGGTTCAAAAGTTCCCTCTTTCATATTCAGATCATACTCTCCCCGGGTAAAAGTAATTCCCGTGTTATTTATAAAAGTCATCGTCATTGAAATAAGGCTCATCTTACATTCTCCTTTTTATTCCCCTTAATTTAAAATTAGTATTTATTCACCACATGTCAAATATCCATCAATTATTTATGGAAAAAAATCATAAATAAAAAAATTAACTTCAATAAAATAAAAATCACTTTAGAATTTAAATTCAGTACAAAAATGAAATATAAAAACCCTTGGAAATAAATAAGAAAATAAAAAACGATGAAAAATTAAAAATATTTAACTTCAATAAGTTACACTTAAAATTAAATAGCCAATAAGTTAGTCAGTTTCCATTTAATAAGAAACCATACCTAAAAGTGGAATGTTAGACATATATCACTCATTAATTTAGTTATACCCTTTGTCTTTCAAGTTGCCTCTTTGTTGGCTGTACCCATTCATCCCGGTCACTATTTTTATAAACATACGGTTATCTATGCTCCCAGAGTAATGAAAGGCTCCTGCCTTTCGACTTCTGGTCAGCCTTTGGTTGGGCAAATTCGTTCCCGACGAATTTGTCATTCCTTTGCCACTGCGATGCAATTTGAAATCCATTGGATATATAAGAATGAATATCCGGCCTACTCTACTTCGAAGCTGTGGCTAAAAAGGGATTTGAAAATCAAACCCCTTTTTATTTTTAGTTTAAATGATTATTAAATTCATAACATTTATGAATTTAATATACCTGCCATCTTTTAGGTTGTGCCTTTGCTGGCAGTATCTTGAAACCCACAAGACAGGTTAAATCAGCGCCCCATAAATTGTTAATAACGCAACAATGATAACAATCGTAAATGTCGCTTTTTTAGCTAGACTTACAGCAACGGCAGGTGTTTCCAACAAATTAAGATGAGGCGATTTACTTAATGCGAATTGAGCCAGTTGGCTGACCACTTTATATTGTGACGTGCGAAAATCAGTGAGTGAAGCGATCCAAGCTGGTAAAGCTTTTTCACCATGCCCTAATAATGCATAAGCAATACCAGCCAGACGCGCAGGAAGCCAATCCAGCCAATGCAATATACCATCAACACCAGATTGCGCCCTCTGCACCGCAGTCGCATGTTGTGCCAGCCATCCCTGATAAGCTCTGAGGCAGCTGTATCCCATTAAAATAGCAGGACCAAATTTTCCTAATACCACTAACCAAAAAATCGGCGCGAGATAATAACGAAAATTTATCCAGATTAAAGAATTCTGGATTTCGCGCAGTTGTTCATCTTTTGTATTGTCAGGCGTTGTTCCCTGTATCAGTGTTAAGTGAAACAGGTGATATTTTTGCTGTTCGGGATCTTCATGGCGCACGGCCTGAAGATAGCCGCGGTAGTTATTACGCAACGCACCAGCACCTATACATAACAAGCTGATGATAATACCGAGCAAAATGGCCGGAATGCCAAAAGCTACAGAGTAGAAAAACGCCATGAGTTCCCACGTTAAGAACATGATCAAAAAGGTCACGCCCAAACTACTCCATAATGAATAAGTTTTTACTCTGGTAAAAAGTGGTGCTAAATAACGCTCCAACTGCCAATGGTTTCCCATCTTAAAGACGCGTTCCCATGCCAATATTAACAATAAAATAAAGAGAGTCATTTAGTTAACTCCTTCAATAGTTGCTGATAATGTTCCCAATAAAAATAAGGCCCGGGATCCGTTTTTCTGCCCGGCGCAATATCACTGTGCCCCGTAATGTTGCCCTGTATATCAGGATATTGGCTAATAAGCAGTTGAGTCACTTTGACTAAGGTTATGTACTGAGTTTCCGTGAATGCCACATAATCAGTGCCTTCCAGTTCAATGCCTATCGAAAAATCGTTACATTTCTCACGGCCACAGTAAGAAGAAACTCCGGCATGCCATGCTCTTTTATTGAAAGGAACATACTGCACAACTTCTCCATTACGACGGATTAAGCAATGTGCAGAAACACGCAAGTGTTTGATCTCATCAAAGAAGGGGTCATCGTTCGGGTTTAAGGTACCCATAAATAATTGATCAATATAAGGGCCACCAAACTTTCCGGGAGGCAAGCTGATATTATGAATAATCAGTAGTGATGGAATCTCACCTTCCGGGCGCAAGTCACAATGTGGAGAAATGACTTTCCTTGCGACATCAATCCAACCATCATGCAACTTCATCTATCCCCCCTTACCTGACAATATCATTAATTCTGTTAATATCACGATTTTCATATCGATGCCGATAGGCTTTACCCTGTGAAATATCACTTTTTACAGTGTAACAGCTTAACACTTCCATTCGAAAAATATCTTCCACTGTTTTTTATTTGCAAACAAGCTCGAAAAGTCTTTTGCAAAAAATGTAACACAAGATTATTTCCTTGAAACTGTTCCATAAAAATCACTAATACTATTTTATTTTTCTCTATTTCCTTCATGCTTGTTTACATCGGCACTTTATCGTTAATGACACCCAATTCAGTTTAATGAAATTAAGCAATGGAAACTGTGTATAAAGGAAAAGGAATGATGAATCAGCAAGGATTTACATTAATAGAAGTGATGGTTGTAATGGCAATTGTAGCTATTCTTGGCGCAATAGGCATTCCGAGTTACCAAGGATATATTCAAAAAGCGGCATTAACGGATATGCTGCAAGCTATTGTGCCTTATAAATCGGGCATCGAACTTTGTCGCTTTGAAAATGAAAGTTATAAGGATTGTGATTCAGGCCAATTCTCCATTCCGTCTGATCACAACAGCCGATATATCGACTCAATATCCGTAAAAGATGGTGAAATAACCATCACTGGCAAACAAAATCTTAGCGGGCTCACTACTATTTTAAAACCATCCCAGAAGACTAAAACGGGATTCACTCAATGGGAAATTACTTGTGAGTCTAAAAATGAATCATTAAAACTGAAATGCCAGGAAGCCTTAAAATTTTAACAGTAATGGGGATGATAAATAACAACTACTAAATGAGCAAAGAGAAAATGTAATGATAAACAAGGAAGATATTTAAATGGAAAAAGAAATAAAAGAACTCTGCCAGAGATATCAATCAATTATTGTAAAAAAAGACCACCACACAATTACTATTGCCTGTAGCAAGACACCCAATGAAGATTTTATAGCTGCACTGCGCTTTATTTCTGGTTTAATTGTAAATATCACTATTTGGCCTCAGGCAAAAATAGAATCCATGTTAACGCAATCTATGTTAACGAAAGCCGTTTTGACACAATCTGAGCAACCAAAAGAAAGCTCATTGAACTTGGAAGGGAGTTATTGTGCGGAAAATGATAACGAGGAGCCCTATCGTATCGAAAAACTGACAGTCAGTTCACCTGACCATAATGCAATTAGGCTCAACAACATCCAAGAAGAAGATATAGATACGCCCGTCATTCAGTTAATCAACCAAACAATATCAACCGCAATCCAGAAAAGAGCGTCTGATATTCACTTTGAACCTTTTCAGCATGGTTACCAAATACGTATTCGTGTTGATGGAATATTGCATATTATGCAAACACCACCTCCTCAAATGAATACCAGTATCCCTGCCCGATTAAAAATCATGGCAAAACTTAACATTGCTGAAAAACGGCAGCCTCAAGATGGGCAATTTGATTGGCATGACAGCAAAAGCAACTATGCCATACGCATATCAACACTATCGACATTACATGGAGAAAAAGTCGTTCTGCGTATTCTAAGCACCATACACCAATTATCCTTGGAACAATTGGGGCTGTCTGATTCACAATTGAATTTATTAAAACAAAAGATCCATTTGCCACAAGGCATGATTTTAGTCACAGGCCCAACCGGTAGCGGGAAAACAGTCACTCTTTATAGCTGTCTGAAATATTTAAACCAAACCCAAAAGAACATTTGCAGTGTCGAAGATCCCGTTGAAATTCCGCTCAATGGCATTAACCAGACACCGGTAAATAACAAGATTGGGCTCGATTTTGCTAAAGTACTCAGGGCATTATTACGGCAAGATCCGGACATTATCATGGTTGGTGAAATTCGTGACAATGAAACTGCCGATATCTCAATGAAAGCAGCACAAACCGGGCATTTAGTGTTATCAACACTACATACTAATTCCACCGTCGATACCTTGTCCCGTTTGCAGAATTTAGGAATTTCTGGCTATACCCTATCCTCGTGCGTGAAATTGATTATTGCCCAAAGATTGGTTCGCAAGCTCTGCCCCCATTGCCGCCAGCAAGATAATTCTCCGACGATAATTCCTGATGCTTTTGATAATGCCGGCACCTCTGCCACAAAAACCTCTTCTACTTTAGCAATAAAAAAATGGATTGCGATTGGCTGTGATCACTGTTTTTCAGGATATTACGGCAGAACAGCCATCTATGAATTCCTCGAAATCAAACCGGAATCGCAACAAATACTGGCAGGGAATTTATCTGCTAATCTCTCACATTTATTTGCACCACAACAAGATTCAACCCTGTTTTCGGCAGGTCTGGCATTAGTGGAGAAAGGAATAACCACACTTGAAGAGATTTATCAGATCACGGGTTCTGAATCTGTATGAACATAGAATTTATTTATCGATGGCAAGCCATTAACAATAAAGGAAAAGTGATAACCGGTGAGAGTATCGGCCACAGCAAAAAAAGCGTATTCAGGCAATTAAGTCATCTTGAACTGCAGCCTTATGCCATTAAATGCCACAAAATTATTCAATACAGTGAAAAAGAAATAGCTTATCGCCTGCACTTCATTCACCAATTAAGCACATTGCTGACATCGGGCATCCCCCTTTTGCGGGGGTTGTCTATCTTGTTACAAGATTGCAAGCTTGATCTCTGGCGTTGTGTATTAACAGATATCATTCAAAGAATTAGCCAAGGGGAGCCATTTTCAACAGCATTGGGGAATTATCCAAAGTTATTTTCCCCCTTACTCTGTCAGATAATCGCCGTAGGGGAACAAACTGGGCAACTCGAAAGCTGCTGCCAATTAATTATTGACCAACTACAACAGCAAAGTACGTTACAAAAGAAAATACAAAAAGCCTACCGCTATCCTTTAATCGTTGCTTTTATCACCTTATTGGTGGTTATTTTGATGTTGGTTTTTGTTCTGCCCGAATTTCAGCAAGTTTATTCTTCATTTAATGCCACTTTGCCTTTGTTAACTCAGTGGGTTTTGTCAGGCTCTGATCTTTTTGTTAACTATGGCGCACTAATATCAATACTTATATTTATATGCCTAATGAATTATCTATGGCTACGCAGACGCTTTCCTGTATTGCAAATAAAAGAAAAAATACTTCTGCTGAAATTGCCTCTTTTCAAACAACTTACAATTTATCAGCAAACTAATCAGATCTTTCACATTCTATTCATGACACAGAAAGCGGGGTTACCTCTTACAACAGGGTTGAAATGTGCTCTAAGTGCCACAAATCATCCTGCTTTTATGACCGGGATCAAAATGTTGCATACAGAGCTACAACAAGGAATACCAATGAGTGATACCTTAAAAAAGGTGGCATGCTTTCCTGTGTTATGCCAGCAATTTGTCGCCATTGGTGAAGAGTCAGGGGAGTTAGAATTGTTTTTATTTAATCTTGCAAAATGGTATCAGGAAAAATCCATTAACCTTGCTGATAATTTAGTTCAATTACTTGAACCCTTATTGATGTTGATAATGGCATTAGTGGTCGGCTTATTATTGCTGGCTATGTATTTGCCTATTTTCCAATTGGGCACAATACTGGCATAAACAAATGATTCCCATATTTCATTAACACTTTGTCATGGATATAAAAGCCGGGATTATATGTGTTTGTTTATAGCCCATCAGCCTCCCTTGAGTTACAATTTAATTATGCTATCGAAATATTTTAAGGGATAGAATGACTTATATTGTTGCGCTTACAGGTGGAATTGGTAGCGGTAAAACGACTATCTCTAATGCATTTTCATCCCTTGGTGTCCCTATCGTGGATGCAGATATCATCGCCAGAGACGTTGTTGCTCCCGGCACCCCAGCATTGCAAGCGATCTCAGAGCACTTCGGCTCTGACATATTATTGCTCGATGGCAATCTCAATCGCGCACAATTGCGCCAAAAAGTTTTTACATCCCCGGAAGAAAAGCAGTGGCTCAACGCCTTGTTGCACCCACTGATACAGGCAGAAACACAGCGACAACTAAAGCAAATCACCGCACCTTACGTCATTTGGGTGGTTCCCCTGTTGATTGAGAATAATCTAACAAATCAGGCGGATCGTATTTTAGTCGTTGATGTTTCACCAGAAGAGCAAATTAATCGAACAATGGCCCGCGATAGTGTCAGTCGTCAGCAAGTCGAAAATATTCTGGCCGCACAGGCCAGTCGACGCGCCCGGCTGGAAAAAGCGGATGATGTCATTTTTAATCAGCACAGCGAACAAGATATTGCCTCCCGTGTGGTTGAGTTACATCAGCAATATTTAAAACAAGCAAAATCAGTCAGACAGGAAAATCATAATGAGTGATGTAGCCTCTACTATTATTTTTGAACATCCGCTCAATGAAAAAATGCGTTCATGGTTAAGAATTGAGTCTTCACTGCAACAATTGGAAAAACAACGCCATCTGGATTCTCAGGCAAGCAGTCTGGCATTTTTCCGTACAATAGCTGAATTAATTGAGATCCTTGAACGTGGGGAAGTTCGTTCTGAATTATTGAAAGAACTGGATCGCCAACAAGCAAAACTAAAATTGTGGCTCGGCGCCCCCAATGCTGATACCGCCATGATTCACAATTTGACACAGCAACTCAAAGAGCGCAGCATCGCTTTGCACCAAGCTCCCAGACTCAGCCAATATATCAAAGATGATCGCATTATCAGCATGGTACGCCAAAGACTCAGCATTCCTGGTGGTTGCTGTAGCTTTGATTTGCCGACATTGCACCTGTGGTTACATCTGCCACAATCCGTCAGAGATGATTCCGTCAAGGTTTGGTTAGATAGCTTGCACCCATTGCAGCAGGCACTGGAAAGCATTCTGGAGCTAATACGCCACTCGGCAGTATTCGCCCCTAAAATCAGCCACAATGGTTTTTATCAGGGAAATGCCGATGAAGCAGATCTGCTGAGATTAAAGTTAAATGTTGATATGAACACATTGGTTTACCCACAAGTTTCCGGTTATAAAACACGTTTTGCTATCCGCTTCTTACCTATGGATAGTGAACATGGCATTGTGCCCGCCCATTTGGAATTTGAATTAGCCAACTGCTAATATAGCCCCTGAAGTAAGCATGGGAAGGAAAATAAGATGCCTGAAGTATTGACTGTCGAATGCCCAACATGCGGCAACACTGTGGTATGGGGTGAAATCAGCCCACACCGCCCATTTTGTAGCAAACGTTGCCAATTGATCGACTTAGGTGAATGGGCCAGCGAAGAAAAGAAAATACCGAGCCAAAGCGATAGTGCAGAAAATGACAGTTGGAGTGAAGAACCTGAGCTGTAATATCGCTTAATCCACACCGCAGCAACACGGAATTTATTTGGTGTAGCTGCGATGTGAACACCCCGATTGGGGCAATGAATTGGAAAGAATACCGGCCTTTTAACCGATGGGGTCTTTAGTCAAAAAAGACACAATACTACGGTTTGCAGGTGGAAATTCATCCGCAATTAATTCTGATTGCAAAACCCAGCGATAAGGCTGCCCTTCCCTGCCAAATGGTTCATTTTTCCATTCATCAACGAGGAAAAAGTAAAGTGTGATATTTCTGTCCGGGAATTCATGTGTGATGGTATCCAATAACTCACTGTGAGTTACCTCAATTCCGACCTCTTCCTTTAACTCTCTAATCAAAGCCTGCTCAGGATTTTCCCCCTGTTCAAGTTTCCCACCGGGAAACTCCCAAAAACCGCCCATATGTGAATCAGCACTGCGCTGAGTAATAAAAATCGCATTATTGCTATTTCTAATAACGCCCGCTGCAATGCGCAGATGTTTTTTTTCCATAATGATTTATCTTGCTGTTTATTATTCAATCTATGTGATTATATCTTGAAGGTTACATTAAAATTAGCTTAAATCGCAAACATGTATTTTATTTAATATGTAATTATCCCACTTCATACGGAACTTTTCCATGTAATACACCAACATACTTTGCAAGAAAAAACAGAGAATAATGCAATATATTAATTTGTAAATATTTTTATTGATTTATAAATAGTTGCAACAAAATAACTATATCGAAAAGGAAGGATGCACAACTGATGCAATATGATACTCAAGCATTAATTGAAGCAAGGCAAATAACCTATCAATTTTCTGGCGAAGCCACTCCCTTATTTTCTGGCATTGATATGTTTTTAAGCGCAGAGCAACACGCCCTGATCGGGCGTAATGGAATTGGTAAATCTTGGTTGGCATCAATATTGGCGCAACAGATGCTTCCCACGGAAGGCAGTGTGAAACATTTTTGTGATGTTGGCTATTTATCACAAGGTTTGGCCTCTTTTACAGGTAATGTTTCAGACATGCTTGGCTTGACCAAGATCATTCATGCCAATGAACGCGTTCTTGCAGGTATTGGTGATACCGAAGATTTTGACACTATGGAAGGTCATTGGGATTGGCAATTTCAGGTAGATTCGTTGCTGGCAGAGGGAGAACTTAATTCAAATATATTGCATCAGCCTTTTGATTCTCTCAGCGGTGGAGAACAAACCCGAATCAGATTATTGGCACTAAAACAACAAGGTGCCGGTTTTATGATTCTGGATGAGCCAAGCAATCACCTCGACCGGCAAGGGCGCCTTTGGTTGGCTAACTGGCTCGGTACATTTAATGGGGGAATATTGCTGGTGACCCATGATACCCAGCTATTGCAGCATGTCTCCGTGGTTTATGAACTCAGTGGATTGGGTTTATCACGCAGCACCGGGGGTTGGGAAACGTGGTTAGAAAGTAGAGAGCAGCTTCGCTTGGGTATCCAGCGCGAAGTGGATCAAACCCAAAAAAATCTGAAACAAGCCCTGCGAGATAAACAAAAAGATCATGAAAAGACCAGTAAACGGTTGAGCCAAGGTAAGCATCGACGGGAAAATGCCAATCAAGCCAAATTGCTTCTCGATCGCGAATTGGAGCGTTCAGGTGCTACGTTATCGCGACAAGCCAAACTGCACGAAGAGCGTAT
The DNA here is from genome assembly GCF_033949405.1 of Xenorhabdus santafensis. Taxonomy (NCBI): domain Bacteria; kingdom Pseudomonadati; phylum Pseudomonadota; class Gammaproteobacteria; order Enterobacterales; family Morganellaceae; genus Xenorhabdus; species Xenorhabdus santafensis. Next base: position 66,323 of record NZ_VCDN01000014.1, read on the forward strand.
ACAAAGAAAAACTTCACAGGCCACAGATGCCAGGACAAAGCTGGAAATTATCGATCCTTTGTCAATTGCTGTCGCCACCCCACAAACTGCTACGCCACCTCTACTTTACCTACAAGATGTTATCTTACCTTTTGGTTCAAACGATCCAATTAGCCTGACCCTCAATAATGGTGAGCGTTTTGCTATTGTTGGTAAAAACGGCAGCGGAAAATCAACGTTACTCAAAGTGATGGCAGGTTTTCTTTCTCCCAAGCAAGGAACTTGCCGTATAACATCGTCACATCGCCTTATGGATCAGCATTTTTCATTCCTTGATAAAAACCAGTCTGCGTTGTACAACTTTCAATTGCAGTCCCCGGGCTGGACAGAAGATCTCTATCGCACTCGTTTGGCACAATTGCGTATTCGCGGTGAAGAAGCCCTAAAACCTGTCGGCTATCTAAGTGGAGGCGAGCAACTTAAGGTTGCATTGGCTTGCCTATTCTGTGGGCCATATGCACCGGCTTTGCTGCTTCTGGATGAACCAGACAACCATCTGGATATTGAATCGCGAGAATTGTTACAAAAAGCATTGCATGATTATACCGGAGCTATGGTACTCATTTCCCATGATGACCAATTTATTAAAAATGTAGGCAATATGCAGGAATTAACCTTAAAGCCTTCGAACTAAAAATAGAATAAGCGCTATCGCCAGATAGCCTTATCAACTATCGCCAACGTCAATTTCGTTGGCTTTTCTATGCTTAAAATCACGTAAGACTGAACATTATTATTCAAACTTTTCATTTTACTAGAAATAAAGACAAAACCAATATATTATCATTTCCTGAAAAGACAATGAAAAAACAAATTACATTATTAGTTTCTTACAATACATTTTCCGAAAAAAATAATTTTATTATTAACTGTCTAACATAGAATCCCACCATTAATTATTGGTAAATTCTTTTATATTTATAGTTGAGGAATTATGAATTTTGTTGACAAGATAAATTACTCATCCGATAAAAATAACTCCCTACTTTGCATCGGCATAGATCCCATAAACGATAAATTACCCAAGCATTATAGAAACAGCGAAAATGGATATTATGAGTTCAGCAAGAAAATAATTGATTCTACTCATGATTTAGTATGCGCATACAAGCCGCAGATTGCCCATTTTTCATCAGTTAGCAAAGAGCATGAACTCGAAAAAATCATCGACTATATAAAATCCACTTACCCTGATATCCCTGTTATCCTTGATGCAAAGCGTGGTGATATCGGCAGTACAGCAGAACAATATGCGAAGGAAAGTTTCGAAAGATATGAAGTTGATGCTGTTACAATTAATCCTTATCTTGGTTTCGATTCCTTAAAACCTTTTTTAGATTATAAAGATAAAGGCATTATATTATTGTGCAGGACGTCAAACCCGGGCGCAGTAAATATCCAGGATTTACTGGTTGATGGTGAACCATTATATAAAAAGGTTGCTTCCTTAATAGTGAATGAATGGAACTACAATAACAATTGTCTTGCTGTCGTCGGCGCAACGTGGCCCAATCAAATGAAAGAGATCAGAGAAATAGCAAAAGATATTTTTTTCTTAGTTCCGGGAGTAGGTACACAAGGCGGATCAATTAAGGATTTAGTTATTAATGGAAAGAATGAAGCCGGGAAGGGATTAATAATAAGTACCTCTCGCGCTATTATTTATGCTTCACAGGATGAATTCAATTTCGCAGAAAAAGCCAGACTGGCAGCTAAAGAAATTAGGGATAACATCAATCTATATCGGTAAATGTTAATTATTTTCACGATAGAAAATAAAAACATCGAATATCACGATTAATTATTACCCTACCGATAATTTATTTTTTGGTTGCCTGGATAATAGTTAAATGAAGGCACAGCAGTTATATTCCGCATACCATGAGTGTGAATGAATGAATGAATGATTGATTGATTGATTGAATAGTGCCAGTGGTAAGAGAAACAACTATATCTCGTTATTTCATCCACCACTGGCGTTATGCTTCAGGTTTTAATTATAAGCGACCGTGGCAATGCTTATATTTTTTACCAGAGCCACATGGGCAAGGATCGTTACGGCCAACCTTGCGTTCTCCCGTAGCTACCTGAGCTTCCGCTTCTGACATCAATGCGCCTTGTTCAACTTCATGGCTCAGATGCTGCTTTTTGGCCAGACGTTCAGCTTCTTCACGGCGTTGTTGTTCAAGTGCTTCAACTTCTTCCGGCATCCGGACTTGAACTTTACTCAAGGTGCTAATGACTTCATATTTCAGTGATTCCAGCATGTTGGCAAACATGGCGAAAGATTCACGTTTGTATTCCTGTTTCGGATCTTTTTGTGCATAGCCACGCAGGTGAATACCCTGACGCAGATAATCCATTGCTGCCAGATGTTCTTTCCACAGCGTGTCCAAAGTTTGCAGCATGATGCCTTTTTCAAAGTTACGCATCATTTCGGCACTGACAACTTCTTCTTTCTGGTTATAAACCGCAATGGCTTGCTCAAGAATACGCTCACGCAGCGTTTCTTCATGCAGTTCTGGTTCTTTATCCAGCCATTCTTTAATCGGCAGATCCAGATCGAAATCGTTGACCAATCTTTCCTGCAACCCTTCAACATCCCACATTTCTTCCAGAGATTGTGGTGGAATATAAGCATCTATCGTTGTCTTAAAGACATCTTCACGAATGCTGGAAATGGTTTCGCTAACGTCGCTGACATCAAGCAAGTCGTTACGTTGAGCATAAATCGCACGACGCTGATCATTGGCAACATCATCATATTCCAGCAGTTGCTTACGAATATCAAAGTTACGGCTCTCTACCTTACGCTGGGCATTGGCAATCGCTTTGGTTACCCATGGATGTTCAATCGCTTCACCCGGCTTCATACCCAATTTACGCATCATGCCTGCCACACGATCAGACGCAAATATGCGCATCAGGGAGTCTTCCATTGAGAGATAGAAGCGTGAAGAACCCGCATCCCCCTGACGACCTGCACGGCCGCGTAATTGGTTATCAATACGGCGTGATTCATGACGTTCCGTACCAATAATATGTAAGCCACCTGCTGCCAATACAGCATCATGGCGCTCTTGCCATGCGGCTTTGATTTTTTCGATCTGTTCTTCGTTAGGCTCTTGCAGCTTGGCAATTTCAGACTGCCAGCTTCCGCCCAACATAATATCCGTACCACGCCCCGCCATGTTGGTTGCAATGGTAACTGTCCCTGCCTGACCAGCCTGGGCAATAATGTCGGCTTCCATTGCGTGGAATTTTGCGTTCAAGACATTATGCGCAATGCCTGCTTTAGTTAGTGCGTTAGAAACGAGTTCCGATTTCTCAATCGAGATCGTGCCCACCAACACAGGTTGACCGCCAATGGTACGCTCTTTAATGTCTTCAATGATGGCATCAATTTTTTCCGCTTCTGTCATGTATACCAGATCGGATAAATCTTTACGGATCATCGGGCGGTTTGTCGGAACAACGATGGTATCCAATTTATAGATGGAGCTGAACTCAAAGGCTTCAGTGTCCGCTGTTCCCGTCATGCCCGCCAGTTTTTCATATATGCGGAAATAGTTCTGGAATGTAATTGATGCCAATGTCTGGTTTTCATTTTGGATCTCAACACCTTCTTTGGCTTCGACTGCCTGATGCAAGCCATCAGACCAGCGACGCCCTTGCATGGTACGCCCGGTGTGTTCATCAACAATGATGACTTCGCCATCTTTGACAATATAATCTACATCGCGAGTAAACAGGGCATGAGCACGCAGAGCCGCTGTTACATGGTGCATCAGCATGATATTGGTCGGTGAGTATAAAGATTCACCTTCTTCCATGAGATTGGCTTCTACCAGCAATTCTTCAACCAGTATTAAGCCACGCTCGGTCAGGTTAACTTGACGCGTTTTTTCATCAACGGAGAAATGCCCTTCACCTTGGAATGTGTCTGAATCCTCTTTTTCTTGGCGCACCAATTTAGGGATCAGTTTATTGACTTTGATATACAACTCAGAGCTGTCTTCCGCAGGCCCTGAAATGATCAAAGGGGTACGAGCTTCATCGATAAGAATGGAGTCAACCTCATCCACTAACGCATAATGCAGTTTGCGCTGTACTCGCTCTTCCGGGCTGAATGCCATGTTATCGCGCAGATAATCGAAGCCATACTCATTATTGGTTCCGTATGTAATATCTGCGGCATAGGCTTCACGTTTTGCCGGTGCTGGCATGCCCGGCAGGTTAATCCCTACACTCATGCCAAGAAATTCAAACAGTGGTCGGTTATTTTCAGCATCACGTTGAGCCAGATAGTCGTTCACGGTAACCACATGAACTCCACGCCCACTTAAAGCGTTCAGATATGCAGGCAGCGTTGCTGTCAGCGTTTTACCTTCACCTGTACGCATCTCTGCGATACAGCGTTCATTCAGTACCATCCCACCCAATAACTGTACATCAAAGTGACGCATGCCAAATACACGCTTACTGGCTTCACGCACAGTAGCAAAAGCTTCTGGCAGAATTTTTTCCAGTGCTTCACCTTCTTTCAGGCGTGCGCGAAATTGATCTGTTTTTGCTTTCAGTTCATCATCAGAGAGCTTTTCAAAATCCGGCTCCATGCGGTTGATAACATCAACCACTTTGCGCAAACGGCGCAAGGTTCGGTCATTACGGCTACCAAAAATTTTGGTCAATAATTTAATCAGCATAATTAGTATTTCTCAGATAGGGCCACAGTTGTATGTATACCCTTCGTCTTTCACATTGCTTCTTTGTTGGCTGGACAAATTCGTTCCCGACGAATTTGTCATTCCTTTGCCGCCGAGATGCAATTTGAAATCCATTGGGATAGCCAACCACTCATTTTTTAAATGTCTTATTCGACTAAGACAAAAGCATTAAAGTTGAAATAAATGATTGGTTACAGGCCCTGCCCTGATCCCTTGAATTTGGGCGACCCAAAGAGCTGTATTATGGGTTTCAGGAATAACATCAGCCACCAGAGAAACATCAGAAATAATGTTATTGAATGATGTTGATGTATGGGTCAACATGGCATGCAACGTATCCAACATAAGTTGTTGCATGGATGGAGAGGAAATCTGCGAGCTTTCTTTTGCTTCTTCGCATCTCACAGGTTCTGTGATAGAAAAAGCAAAAGAAAGCTGACGGATGACATTGCGGACTGCGTGTTGATGCCAATAATTTAAATAAGTGGCGGGTTGACGTTGAACACTTTTTAGTTGGAATAGGTGTAATTGAAACAATTGCTCAAATGAAGGGATCGCCTGATTTTGGTTCTCTTGGCTGGATGAAGTATTCGTGTGAGAAAGGCTTTCCACGACTCCAGCAAAAACGGTAGGAACACCAATACCTGTAGCAACCATGCCCAGTAAAAGGTGAGACCAAAAATAACGCCTACCAAATTGTCGCCAAAGATTTAAAATACTCATTAATCCTTCATTAATAAATACTGGAACTGCCTTTATTATGCGAGATAGCCGCCCACAATCACTGGATGCGCTGTTTGAAGATGCAGCATCTGTTGGGAAAACCCCTCTTCAAGCCATTCAGAAACATGCCATCGCGCTATTGAAACTCAATCGAGCTGTTCTCAGCTTACTCCCTGCGCAGTTGCACCCGTGGTGCAGAGTCGCCAATTATCGCAAACAAATTCTGGTACTGGAAGCAGGAAATGCCAGTTGGATGACCCGGCTCCGTTATGAAATACCTGTTTTGCTTTCAACCTTAAGGAGCGAAATTCTACCATCTTTATCTTCGATCGACATAAAGATAAATCCATCATTAATGGTTAAGTGTAATAATAATGCGCAGGGTTTCACAAAATCTTCAAGCAGCACTTCCGATAATGATAATAAGGAATTGCCAAAGCGCCAACTGACACATGAAAGTGCAGAAACATTAATTATGCTAGCTGAACGTAGCCCAGAGAAGCTGAAAAAGAGGCTAGAACGATTGGCTGCGCTGGCCGGAGAGGGTACCAGTACAGCCAAGAAGAAGCGCTAACGCTGCATGAAACACATCAGCGAAAGGAGCGTAATAGATAACATAATCCACTGATGTATCATAAGAATGCTCTCAACGTCTTTTACCAAGACACATGTTTATCAATACACGTGCCAGTAAAGACACACGTTAGCTTTTATTATGCCAACACCAATGACGGAGCACGGAAAGCCAAAGGCATTTCAGCTTCATCTTCGAATGTGACAAATTCCCAAGCACTTTCATGCGCCAAAACAGCTTGCAGCAGCTTGTTGTTCAATGCATGACCAGACTTGTACGCGGTGAAAGCGCCAATGATGTTATAGCCACACATAAACAGATCGCCAATGGCATCGAGCATTTTATGACGGACAAATTCGTCTTCGAAACGCAGGCCATCTTCATTGAGTACGCGGTAATCATCCACCACAATCGCACAATCAAAGCTGCCACCAAGGCACAAACCTTGAGATTGTAAGTACTCAATATCGCGCATGAAACCAAAAGTGCGCGCACGGCTAATTTGGCGAACAAATGAATCGGCAGAGAAATCCAAACTATAACGCTGCGAGCGGGAGTCAATTGCTGGGTGGTTAAAGTCAATAGTAAAGTCCAGACTGAAACCGTTGTATGGTGCCAATTCAGCCCATTTATCCCCATCTTCCACGCGAACAACGTCTTTAATACGTACGAATTTTTTCGCTACATTCAGTTCTTCAATGCCCGCATCCAATAGCAGGAAAACAAATGGACTGGCACTGCCGTCCATAATCGGGATTTCAGGTGCATCAACTTCAATAACAATGTTATCGATTCCCAAACCTGCTAAAGCAGCGTTCAAGTGCTCAACCGTTGAAATTCGTACGTTATGCTCATTAACTAAACAAGTACAGAGCATAGTATCACGCACAGATTTGGCATCTGCCGGGAAATCTACCGGAGGATTCAAGTCAGTACGACGATAGATGACCCCGGTATTAGCCGGCGCTGGACGCATTGTCAGCGTGACTTTTTTACCGGTGTGCAAACCGACGCCGGTCGCTTGAACAATACGTTTTAGTGTCCTTTGTTTGATCATCGTCTTTATCTCGCAACGTTACTTATCCTACCAATCACTATAAAACATGACTGGCAGGATATTTTAGCACAAAAAGCGGAGAAACCAATTTTTTGATAATTAGTCAGCCTGCTTACGCAAAAAAGCAGGAATGTCGAGATAATCAGGCTCTTTGCTTGCATGTGCACTTTGGTCGTTTACGACTTTAGCTGCTGCTGTTTTGCTCTCATCAGGCAATGAAGAAAGCCCGCCAGGCATCTGCTGGTAACGGCGTTCCATTGTATTTGCCTGAGGTGCCTTGTTGTTGGTTACCAGCGTAATTTCTGGACGCTTGTCCATCCCGATGCCAGTTGCCACAACAGTCACGCGCAGTTCGTCGTTCATATCTGGATCCAGTGACGTACCGATAACAACCGTTGCATTGTCAGAAGCGAATGCACGGATTGTGTTACCAACCGTTTCAAATTCATCCAGACGCAGGTCAAAGCCTGCCGTAATGTTAACCAGAACACCACGCGCACCAGAAAGATCGATATCTTCCAACAATGGGCTGGAGATAGCCATTTCTGCTGCCTCTTCCGCGCGATCTTCGCCTTGCGCAATACCGGAGCCCATCATGGCATAACCCATTTCAGACATTACGGTACGAACGTCAGCAAAGTCAACATTCATCAGGCCTGGGCGAGTGATCAATTCAGCGATACCCTGAACTGCCCCTTTCAGTACATCATTCGCAGCACCGAATGCATCCAGCAAGGAGATACCACGTCCCAGAACTTTCAATAATTTGTCATTTGGAATAGTGATCAATGAGTCCACATGCTTGGACAGTTCAGTGATCCCCTGTTCCGCAAATGCCATACGTTTTTTGCCTTCAAAATTGAATGGCTTGGTAACGACAGCTACGGTCAGGATCCCAAGTTCTTTGGCAATTTCAGCGACAACTGGTGCGGCACCAGTTCCTGTACCACCGCCCATACCTGCAGCGATGAATACCATGTCAGCCCCTTCCAGTGCAGTACGCAGCGATTCACGGTCTTCTTCCGCAGCTGTACGGCCAACTTCAGGGTTTGCGCCCGCGCCTAATCCTTTTGTAATGCCGTTGCCAATCTGGATAGTCTGACCAACAGCTGTCTTACGCAGCGCTTGAGCATCTGTATTAATCGCAAAGAAATCGACACCTTCAATGCGCTCACGCACCATATGCTCAACAGCATTACCGCCGCCGCCGCCGACGCCGATGACTTTAATCACCGCGTCGTTGGTTAATTCCAGTGGTTCAAACATAATTTCTCTCCGTTTTGTGCCTTTATATCGAGGCCGGCGATATTGTCGTAGCCTCTGTATAAAAAATCAAAATTCTTTTTTCAGCCAGGAGCTGACTTTCTTAAACCAGCCACCGACTGACGTTCTTTTATCGGCATCAGAATCTCCGCCAAGGTGGGATTCTTTGCCATAATGCAGAAGCCCGACTGCTGTTGAATAGCAAGGCTCCTGCACGTAATCTGTCAGCCCAGTAATGTTCAGAGGGCGACCGATGCGTACCTGGGTATGAAACACCCGCTGGGCACAATCGGCCAAACCATCAATTTGAGCTCCGCCACCTGTCAGGACAATCCCTGCTGCCAAGTGGTGTTTTACCCCCTGCTGACGTAATTGCTCCTGCAACCGCAAGATTTCTTCATTCACTAAATTCAGCAGTTCGGTATAACGAGGTTCAATGACCTCAGCCAGTGTCTGACGCTGCAGACTCCGGGGAGGACGACCTCCTACGCTTGGTACTTCTACACTCTCATCCTTGCTGACAATAGAACCCAATGCACATCCATGACGAACCTTGATGGTTTCAGCATCACTTGGAGGAGTACCAAACGCATAGGCGATATCACTGGTCACAACGTTTCCTGCATACGGGATAACCTTGGTATGGCGCAATGCACCTCCGGTGTATACCGCGATATCCATCGTGCCTCCGCCGATATCCACAACACACACACCCAATTCACGTTCGTCTTCCGTCAATACCGCATAACTTGCTGCCAGCCCGGCAAAAATAAGTTGGTCTACTTTCAGCCCACAACGCTCAACAGCTTTTACGATATTTTTCGCCATATCGTTATGGCAGGTAATCAAGTGAACTTTTGCCTGCATACGCACGCCAGAAAGCCCAACTGGATTTTTAATCCCTTCCTGATAATCAATCGCGTATTCCTGTGGGATCACATGCAAAATACGGTGTTCATCACGAACACGAACCGATTTAGCTGTATGGACAACGCTGTCTACATCATCCTGCGTGACTTCTTCTTCTGAAATCGGCACCATGCCTATCTCGTTCTGGCAGCTGATATGCTTGCCGGAAAGTGCCAAGTAGACTGAGGAAATCTGGCAATCTGCCATAAGTTCAGCTTGATCAATGGCACGCTGTACACATTTAACGACCGATTCCAGATCGTTGACACCACCTTTATCCATGCCACGAGATGGGCAACTTCCTACTCCGATAATATTAACCATACCATCGGGCAGAATTTCACCAACCAGGGCAGATACTTTTGCTGTCCCGATTTCAAGGCCAACTACCAATTTTCTGTCCGTTGATTTGATCATCGTTATTCTGCCTGTCTCTGTATTATTCCCAGTCACTGTTTGTTTTCTTGCCCGTTCACTGAAACCGACGCATCAGTTAATAAAGGAGCCCAACCTACCGCAGCACCGCTGTCATAGCGCAAATCGACATAATCTACGCGCTTTTCCGTGTTTTTCAGCAACACTGGATACAGCTCAATAAAACGCTTTATTCGTTCTACCTTATCTCGATTTCCCAACTCCAACCGGATGTCGTTATCCAATATCAGTTGCCAGGAATTACGCGCTGTCATGATCGCCGCTTTCAATTTCATTTGGTGTTCTGAAAGCAGGGCCGCCATTGTGCGATATCCTTCTAATACATCTTTTTCTTTACCCTCAGGGCCATACAGCATCGGATATTTCCCATTAACGCTGCGTGCTACGGGTAAACTGAACACCCGACCTTCTGCATCCAGCATCTGCGTGTCATTCCAACGCGCATAAGGCACATATTCTACCAGATGTATTTTCAGTTCATCAGGCCATTGTTTACGCACAGTGACTTGCCTAATCCATGGCAGTTGTTCTATTTTCTCCTGAATGACGTTGACGTCCTGTGTCATAAATGTCCCCGGCGTTCCCAGAGACAAAATAGCCTGCCTGACATCGTCATTTTTGGTGTAATGGCGTTCACCAGTTAACACCAGTTTCGAGAGCGGTAGCCTATTGGCGTCCTTCATCCAATCCAACGTCATCCAACCTCCCCATGTGATAGTGCCAATCACCATCAGGAAGAAGATCATCCCCATCAAATAAGATCCATTGCTGGGGCGAGTTCCTTGAATTTCGTTCTCCCGCTCCCGGGTATTCCGGGCTGCCTGTGACATATCAATCAGCCAATTCCAAAATTCTCGCTACGAGTTGAGAAAAACCAAGCCCAGACTGACGAGCTGCCATTGGCACCAGACTATGGCTGGTCATGCCCGGCGAAGTATTTGCTTCCAGCAAATAGAAATTACCGCTACCGTCATCCATGATATCAACCCGCCCCCAGCCTTTACATCCCAGCACCTGATATGCTTTTGATGCGATATCTAGCAGTTCCCGCTCTTTTTCCTCGCTCAAACCGCTTGGGCAGAAATATTGAGTTTCATTGGAGATATATTTCGCATCGTAGTCATAGAATACATCCGGAGCCTGAATGCGAATGGATGGAAGCGCCTCGTCTCCTAAAAAGGCCACAGTATATTCGGGGCCAAACATCCATTTTTCAACTAACACATCGGTGTCATATTTAAATGCCAGTTCCAATGCGCCGCGCAATTCAGAGTAATCATTCACTTTGGTCATCCCTACACTGGAACCCTCCAGATTCGGCTTGACCATTAATGGCAGTCCTAATTCTCGAACATCTTCTTTGAGTTGAAAATCACTAACTTGTTCAAAATTTTGAAAATTAAATACAACATAGGGAGAAATAGGCAGTTCTGCCCCCAACCATAGTTGTTTAGTACGTAATTTATCCATTGATAACGCACATGCCATTACGCCACTGCCGGTGTAAGGAAGTTGCAAAAACTCCAAAACACCTTGCACTGTGCCATCTTCACCACCACGGCCATGCAGGGCGATAAAGACTTTACTAAAACCTTCCTCTTTGAGTCGAGTCACATCAAAGTCTTTAGTATCAACTGGATAAGCATTAATTCCCGCTTCTTTCAACCCAGCCACAACCGCCAGTCCTGATTGCAGCGAAACTTCGCGCTCAGCAGAGGTTCCTCCCAACAGAACTGCGACTTTATCAACCATGATGCTCCCCCTCACTAAAAGGTGGTTGCAATTTTGTTTCAGCCAAATTGCGCGCTATTTTACCGATATTACCGGCACCCTGTACCAATATTAAGTCGTTGTTTTCTATGACTTGGGACAAGGCCGCAGAAATTTGCTCGGGATCTGACACAAAAATCGGCTCTAATTTGCCACGGCTACGGATAGTCCGGCATAAAGAACGGCTATCTGCTCCCGGAATCGGTGTTTCACCAGCGGCATATACATCCAGCATTAATAGAACATCAACCTGACTTAGCACGTTGGCAAAATCATCATATAAATCACGGGTTCTGGTATAACGATGTGGCTGAAATACCATCACGATACGTTTATCAGCCCAGCCTGCGCGTGCTGCTTTAATTGTGGCATCAACTTCTGTTGGATGGTGGCCATAATCATCCACCAACATCACACTGCCTTCTTTGTTGTTGACATGCTTAAGGGAAAATTCCCCCAGGAAATCAAACCGGCGCCCTGTTCCCTGAAACTCTGCCAGTGATGCCAGAATCGCAGAATCGTCAATGCCTTCTTCTGTTGCCACCGCTACCGCAGCCGTCGCATTCAGTGCGTTATGTCGCCCCGGGGCGTTAAGCACTACATGCAGCTCTGGCAAATCATGCCGGCTGATAGTGAAAAAGCCCTGCGCCCCTTTTTGTTCGTAATGGGTGATACGGATATCCGCTTTTTCACTGAAGCCGTAAGTCGTGACATAGCGCCCAATGCGAGGAATCAACTCTTCCACAACGGGATCATCAATGCACATCACTGCCCGGCCATAAAAGGGTAAATTATGCAGAAAATTAACAAACGTCTGTTTGAGATTTTCGAAATCGCCCTGATAAGTTTCCATGTGGTCAGCTTCAATATTGGTGACGACCGCCATCATTGGTTGCAAATGCAGGAATGATGCATCACTTTCATCAGCTTCTGCTATCAGGTAACGGCTCGTGCCCAAACGCGCATGTGTACCGGCCGCTTTTACCAACCCACCGTTAACGAATGTCGGATCGAGGCCAGCCTGTGCATAAATGCCGGCAATCATCGCCGTTGTCGTTGTTTTTCCATGTGTCCCGGCAATGGCGATACCGTGGCGATAACGCATTAATTCTGCCAGCATCTCCGCACGACGGATAACCGGAATGCGTGCCTCGCGAGCTGCGATAATCTCAGGGTTGTCCGCAGAAATAGCGGTAGATGCGACTACCACATTGGCATTCCGGATATTTTCCGGGCGGTGATTAAAATAAATGGTTGCACCCAGTGTAATTAGCTGTTGTGTGACTGGGTTGGGTGCCAGATCAGAACCACTTATCTGATAACCTTCATTAGCCAACACTTCGGCGATACCACCCATGCCAGCACCACCAATGCCGACAAAGTGGATATGCCTGACTTTTCTCATTTCAGGCACTGATGCTCTTAATTTCGCCAACTGTTGTGTATTCACGTTGTAATCTTCACTCGTTATGTTTACATCACCGCTCTACTTAGAACGGTCTGAATGATCTTTGACAGCATCGATCAACGCGGCTGCCACACGTTCGGTTGCATTGACAATCGCCACTGAGCGTGATTTTTCTGCCATTTCCAGCAATTGTGGCCGCTGCCATTGTGTTAACAATTCAGCCACTGCATCAGCCGTAAACTCAGGCTGCTCAAGTATCTTAGCCGCCCCGGCTTTTTCCAGCGGCAAAGCATTCCAATATTGCTGGCGATCTTTATGCAGAAATGGCACAAAGATCGCAGGTAAACCCGCTGCGGATATTTCACTGACCGTCAAGGCACCGGAACGACATACGACAATATCTGCCCATGCATATGCCTGTGCCATATCATCAATAAATTCAGTTACTTTAAACTCAGAGTTGACTGAATTTTCATATTTTTTTTGCGTCTCTTCCTGCGCACCTTTACCAGCCTGGTGCCATAAAGTGATTTTATCTCCCAAGCGGGCAGCCACTTCCGGCATAATTTGGTTCAGGATCCTTGCGCCTTGGCTTCCGCCAACAACCAGCACCCGGACAGGCCCTTCACGCCCTGTCAGACGCTGTTCTGGCGCAGGAAGTGCCAATACATCTTCCCGGACTGGATTGCCGACAACCGGCGCGTTGGGAAAAGCGCCCGGAAATGCCTGCAAAACCGTTTTTGCAATTTTTGCCAACCAGCGATTCGTCAATCCTGCAATGCCATTTTGCTCATGCAGTACTACCGGGATGCCACATAACCATGCCGCAATACCACCCGGCCCGGAAACATATCCGCCCATTCCCAGTACGACATCCGGCTGATAACGGCGCATGATGGCCTTTGCCTGACGAATTGCTTTAAAAATTCTTATCGGGGCAGCAAGCAAGGCTTTGATTCCTTTGCCTCGCAACCCTGAAATTTGGATAAATTCAATATCGATACCATGTTTTGGTACCAACTCAGCTTCCATGCGATCAGAAGTTCCCAACCAGCGAATCTCCCAACCCTGCTCTTTTAAATGATGAGCAACGGCCAGCCCCGGGAATACATGACCTCCCGTGCCACCTGCCATCACCATTAAACGCCGGTTTTTGCCACTCATTTAGGGCTCCTTACAAACGCCTGTGCTTTCGCCAAGCGCACTTCATAATCAATTCGCAATAGCAGTACAATTGCTGTCGACATCACAATCAGGCTTGAGCCGCCATAACTGACCAGAGGCAGGGTCAATCCCTTTGTTGGCAGCATACCTGCCGCTGCACCTACATTAATGAATGCCTGAAAGCTAAACCAAATACCGATGGCACACGCTAAAAAGCCAGCAAATCGTTGATTAAGCTGTAATGCCCGTCGGCCAATCATCATTGCGCGGAAAGCGACGAAGAATACCATTGCCAACACCAAAACCACACCGAAATAACCTAATTCCTCTGCAATAATTGAGAAAATAAAGTCTGTGTGAGCTTCCGGAAGATATTCTAATTTCTGGACTGAGTTACCCAACCCCTGACCAAAGAAATCTCCGCGACCAAACGCCATTAATGATTGGGTTAATTGATAGCCGCTGCCAAAGGGATCTTCCCAAGGATTCAGGAAGGAAGTTACCCTGCGTACTCGGTACGGTTCAGCGATAATCAGTACACACACAGCGAAGATCCCGCAACCAATAATGGCAAGGAATTGCCACAATTTCGCCCCCGCTAGGAATAATAAGGCCAAGGTTGTCACAAACAACACAACCACTGTTCCTAAATCCGGCTGGGCCAGCAACAAGATAGCCAAAGCAATCATGACGCCCATTGGTTTGCAAAATCCCCAAAAATTATTTCTCACTTCCTCAACTTTTCTGACCAGATAGCCGGAAAGGTAGCAAAACAGCGATAGCTTCGATAATTCCGCAGGCTGAATACGCAATGGGCCAATCGCAACCCAACGCGATGCGCCGTTGACCGAACTACCGACAAACAGCACAACAACCAGCATCATTATTGTTCCCAACAACATGACATAGCTGTAGCGCTGCCAGAAATCCATCGGAATGCGCAGTGTAATCAATGACAAGAAGAAACTCAGGCCCAAGTAAATCGCATCGCGTTGTGCAAAGATAAATGGATTTTGAGTAAGACGCTGACCAACAGGCATTGAGGCTGATGTCACCATGACAAAACCGATCACAGCCAACCCCAATATCATCCAGACTAGGGTACGATCATACATGACGATATCTGTGGCATCACTTTCCACATTTCCCGCCAACCAATTTTTAAACTTACCGAAGCCTGGAATGGTCATCAGCCTAGCTCCTCTGCCAAACGGGCAAATTCATGACCACGATGCTCAAACCCATTGAATTGATCAAAGCTCGCACATGCCGGAGAAAGTAACACCATATCGCCGGCTATTAATTTGGGGGCAATGTCCCGCATTGCCTGTTCCATTGTTTCAGTCTGCGTGGAGTCTTCTGGACGCAATTCAGCAATCTGTCCCCCATCACGGCCAAAGCAGTAGAGATGAATATTCTGAGCCGAGATATAAGGTTTCAGCGGGGTAAAATTCGCGGCTTTCCCGTCTCCCCCCATTAAAAGATAAAGCGTCCCTTCCACTTTCAGGCCACTGAGTGCCGCTTGGGTACTGCCAACATTTGTAGCCTTGGAGTCATTAACCCAACGAACGTTATTTCTCATGTGAACCACCTGAAAACGGTGTTCCAAGCCTGAATATGTCCGTAAGACTTGAAGACTGGCTTCACGCGGGATCCCGACAGTGTCCGCCAGAGCCAGTGCCGCAAGCCCGTTGGTGTAGTTATGCTGCCCCGCCAATTGCATTTCACGGGTTGACAGTACAAAAGAGTGGTTGGCCATCAGTTGTTGATGCTCACTGTCAAGCAGGTAATCGCCATCATCCACGCCAAAGCTAATGCAACGGCTATCTTTACCTGCGGCGGGCAACGTCAGTTCATCCTGTGCATTCACGATGCAAACTTTTGCTCCATCATAAATACGCAATTTTGCCGCACGATATTGTTCTACCCCTTCTGGATAACGAACCATATGATCTTCAGTGACATTCAGTACAGTCGCTGCTGCCGCTTTCAGGCTGTGAGTTGTCTCAAGCTGGAAACTGGAAAGTTCCAGCACGTACAACTGGCAAGGCTGTTTCAGCAATTCCAAAGCAGGAATGCCGATATTGCCGCCCACGCCCACTTGCCAACCGGCTTCTTTCGCCATCTCCCCGACAAGAGTCGTTACCGTGCTCTTACCGTTCGAGCCTGTAATAGCAACGATGGGTGCTGTGGCCTCACGGCAAAACAATTCAATGTCACCAATGAGTTCAACACCGGCATCAGCCGCTGCCTGCAATTCAGGTGTCGCCAACGCAATTCCCGGGCTTGCAACAATTAAATCAGCGTCTGCCAACCATTGTTGATTCAAACTGCCGGTATGGCATTCGACACTGGCAGGCAACTTATCGCTGCCCGGCGGCACGATACGGGTATCCATCACACGGGGAGTCACGCCGCGTGCAATAAAGAAGTCAACGCAGGAAAGGCCCGTCAGGCCCAATCCAACAATAACGACTTTTTTATCCCCATATTCAGTCATGAGTTGCTCAGTCATGATTAACGTACCTTCAGCGTTGCCAGACCAATCAGTACCAGCATCAAAGAAATAATCCAGAAGCGCACAATAACGCGAGGTTCCGGCCAACCTTTTAATTCATAGTGGTGGTGGATCGGTGCCATGCGGAAAATGCGCTGTCCACGCAGTTTGAATGAACCAACCTGCAAAATGACAGACAAGGTTTCCACGACGAACACGCCCCCCATAATGACCAGCAGGAATTCCTGGCGCAGCAGTACTGCGATGGTTCCCAATGCCCCGCCCAAGGCCAGTGAACCCACATCACCCATGAAGACTTGAGCTGGATAAGTGTTAAACCATAGGAAGCCCAGACCGGCACCGACAATTGCGGTACAGACAATGACCAATTCACCCGCATGGCTCAGATAAGGAATGTGCAGGTAATTGGCAAAATTCACGTTTCCGGTTGCCCATGCCACTAATGCAAACCCTGCGGCAACAAATACTGTTGGCATGATTGCCAAGCCGTCCAGTCCATCGGTTAAATTCACCGCATTACTGGTTCCGACAATCACAAAATAGGCCAGCAAGACATAAAGCAGCCCCAGCTGCGGCATGACTTCTTTGAAAAATGGCACAACCAGTTGTGTTGCAGGTGTATCTTTGCCAATGCTGTACATAGAGAATGCAACGCCCAACGCCAGCACTGACTGCCAGAAATATTTCCAACGGGCGATCAGGCCCTTGGTGTCTTTGCGCACGACTTTGAGGTAATCATCCACAAATCCCACGATGCCATAACCAATCAATACCACCAGCACGCACCAAACGTATGGGTTATCCAAACGCGCCCACAATAAAACAGAAATGGTAATGGAAAACAGGATCAACAACCCGCCCATCGTTGGTGTCCCACGTTTACTGAAGTGAGATTCAGGCCCGTGATTGCGCACGACTTGACCAATCTGCAATTTTTGCAGGTAAGCAATCAAGGTTGGCCCCATCCATAACGCGATGAACAATGCGGTAAGCAAGCCGACAATAGCCCTGAACGTCAAGTAAGAGAAGACGTTAAAACCGGTGTGATATTGAACCAAATATTCGGCCAGCCAAACTAACATTGGAAATTCTCCTTCAGTGCGTTCACAACCTCTTCCATCGCGGCACTGCGTGAACCTTTAATTAATATGGAAATCATTTTGTGTTGTTCCAATAATGAAAGCAGCGTTGAAACTAATTCAGCTTTGTTCGAAAAATGCTGCCCCTTGCCACTTGCGTCACTAATATGGGCACTTAAGGCACCAACGCTAAGTACTTTATCTATGCTTGTTGAGGCCACTGCGCTGCCCACTTCACGGTGGCATTCAATTGCGTGTTCCCCCAATTCGCCCATATCGCCAACAACCATGACTTTGTAACCGGACATTTGCGCCAGCACATTTGCTGCGGCAATCATAGAGCCGGTATTGGCGTTATAAGTGTCATCCAGCACCATCTTTCCCGCAGCCAGATGAACGGGAAACAGACGCCCTGATACAGCACTCAATTGCGATAGTCCGGTACGAACATTCTCCAGCGATGCGCCAACTGATATCGCAAGGGCGCTGGCCGCCAACGCATTGGCAATATTATGTTTGCCCGGCAACGGCAAGGTTAGTTCCACTTCCCCAATGGGAGTGTGGAGGCAAAAGTGCGTTGCCAGTGGTTGTTCTGCGATATTTGTCGCATAAAAATCAGCACCGGATGCCGGAGAAATGGAAAAACGCCATACTGTCTGTTGATTGTTGATACTGTGCTGCCAGTTGTCCCAATCATGGCTATCCATATTGATAATCGCGGTTCCGTTCGGTGCCAACCCTTCAAAAATTTCACCCTTGGCTTTTGCGACCCCAGCTAACGACCCGAACCCTTCTAAGTGGGCAGAAAATAGATTATTAACCAGCGCACTTTCCGGGCGTGTTATTTCGGTGGTATAGGCAATTTCACCGATATGATTGGCGCCCAGTTCAATCACAGCAAATTGGTGTTCATCAGTGAGCCTGAACAACGTTAACGGCACGCCTATGTCATTATTGAAGTTGCCAGAGGTATAAAGCGTATTACCACATTGGCGCAAAATAGCCGCCGCCATCTCTTTTACCGATGTTTTCCCGGATGAACCGGTCAACGCCACGACTCTTGCCTTGCTCTTCTGACGAACCCAAGCCGCCAATTTTCCCATCGCCAAATGAGTGTCTTCCACGACCACCTGCGGACAATCCACATCCAGGGGACGGCTGACCAATAAAGCACCGGCTCCCATTTTTGCTACATCGGCAGCAAAATCATGGGCATCAAATTTCTCCCCTTTCAAGGCAATGAACAGGCTGCCACGTACTACTTTGCGGCTATCAGTTTCCACCGCATTAAGTTGGAGCGATTCAGACTGCGGCTCAGTAACATGATGGAGTTTTCCATCCGTTAATTGTGCCAGTTGCTGGAGTGTTAATGGGATCATGCTATCACCCCCAGTAAGCGGGCAACGGTCAAGCGGTCTGAATAATCCAGACGACGATTGCCGACCAGTTGGTAATCCTCATGGCCCTTACCTGCTACCAAAACAACATCATCTTCATTTGCCTGCATAATGGTGCTGGTTACAGCCTCAACGCGACCATGAATTGCCATCGCACGGCCGGGATCGATGAACCCAGCCAGAATATCTGCCACAATTGCCTGTGGTTCTTCACCGCGGGGATTATCATCTGTCACAACCACGCGGTCAGCGCCGTGTTCTGCAACCCCGCCCATCAGTGGGCGCTTACCTTTATCACGATCGCCGCCGCAGCCAAAGACGCACCAGAGCTGCCCTTTGCAGTGCAGTCGTGCAGCAGACAAGGCTTTTTCCAGGGCATCAGGGGTGTGGGCGTAATCTACAACCACGGTAGGACGTCCAGTGGCCGCAAAAACCTCCATGCGCCCACAAACTGGCTCCAGACAAGACGCGGTTGCCAGCAATTTATCCAGAGGGTATTCCAGCGCCAACAACGTCGTCAGTGCCAACAACAAATTACTGACATTGAATGCTCCCAGCAGAGGGCTGTTCAATGTGCCGTTGCCCCAACTGGAAGTAAACACGATGGTTGCACCCTTGTCGTGGTAATGGACTTCATTGGCCGATAACCAGCGCCCTTGCCAATTTTTCGGCAGGTTGTTCTCCATCGTCACAGCAATGGCTTCAGGCAGGCGGGATAACCATTTTTGCCCGATTTCATCATCGGCATTAATGATTTTTTGTTTTGCTACATGGGTACTGAACAGTAACCATTTTGCATCTTCGTAATTTTCCATATCACCATGATAATCAAGGTGATCACGGCTTAAATTAGTAAACACGGCAGCCTGGAAGGGTAACGCCGCTACCCTTCCCTGAACCAAGCCATGTGACGAGACTTCCATTGCAGCAAAAGTCGCGTTTTGATTAACCAGTTGTTGCAAATCAAGCTGAATATCAACGGCAGAGCCGGTCGTATTTTCGCTTGGCACGACCATGCCCAGCAGACCATTTCCTACCGTACCCATCACGGCGCTTGTTTCCCCAAGCCCTTGGCTCCATTGCGCCAACAACTGGGTTGTTGTTGTTTTTCCGTTGGTTCCGGTCACACCCACCAACTTCAGTTTATTGCCGGGATGTTGATAAAATTCACCAGCCAGTTTGGATAATTTGTTATTTAAATCATCTAAATAGATAACAGGCACTCCATGCATTACCTGCATCGTACCGTTATCAGCTTTTCCTTTCGCTTCTGCAATCACCGCTGCGACACCCTGAGCGATGGCTTGAGGAATATATTTTCGACCATCGGTCTGATGCCCTTGAACAGCAACAAACAGATCTCCGGCAGCCGCCTTACGGCTGTCCAATGTCATTTCGCGTAGTGGAAGCTCCTGAGTATCAACACCCCAAGGAGCCAATAAATCGCGTAAATTACGATCTGCCACTTTTATCCTCTTTAATTATTAATCACAAATTCGTTTTTATCGTCCACAGGCAGTGCATCCGGTTCAACGTTCATCGTGCGTAGCACACCACTCATAATGGTGCCAAAGATGGGCGCAGAAACCGCACCGCCATAATATTTACCTGCTTGTGGATCATTAATGATCACAACCAGTGCAAACCGTGGATTGCTTGCAGGCGCAACCCCTGCCGTGTAGGAAATATATTTATTGACGTACTTACCATCCGGCCCAACTTTTTTGGCTGTACCGGTTTTAATCGCTATGCGATAGCCCTTTATCGCAGCCCGTACACCACCACCTCCCGGTAATGCCACGCTCTCCATCATATGCACGACTGTCCGCATAACCGGTTCAGGAAACACCCGGGTTCCTGGTACGGGGGGATCAACTTTGGTAATTGACAGTGGGCGATAAATGCCCAAACTGCCTATCGTTGCATAGACTCGCGCTAACTGTAACGGTGTTACCATCAGCCCGTAGCCGAAAGAAAAGGTGGCCCTGTCAAGATCAGACCACCGTTGTTTATTTTTTGGAAATAAGCCACTACTTTCTCCGACCAGCCCCAAATTGGTTGGCCTTCCCATCCCAAAGCGCAAATACACATCCACCAGCTCTGAGGCGGGCATCGCTAACGCCAGTTTAGAAACACCAACGTTACTCGACTTCTGTAAAATTCCGGTGATGGTCAATTCCTTACGAGGGGCAACGTCTTTGATTTCGTGCCCTCTGGAACCGTAGGTCAATCGATATGGTCGGGTATCCAGCACCGTATTTTCTTTGACGATCCCACTGTTCAGTGCACTCATCACCACCAGTGGTTTTACGGTAGAACCCGGTTCAAAAATATCAGTGATGGCGCGGTTACGCATGGCATCTTTCGGCGTTCCCGCTAGGTTATTCGGGTTATAGGATGGGCTGTTAGCCATCGCCAAGACTTCGCCGGTATTGACATCAACCAATACCGCCGTACCTGATTCCGCCTTATTCAGCGAAACCGCTTTGGTCAGCTCGCGGTATACCAGCATCTGGAGACGTTCATCAATACTGAGCGTCAAATCATGGGCAGCTTTGCTGTCCGTGGATGAAATATCCTCAATGACCCGCCCTATGCGATCTTTACGAACTGTCCGGCTGCCCGGCATTCCCGTTAACCAGTTATCAAAACTTTTTTCAACCCCTTCGATTCCCGAGCCATCAATATTGGTTACACCAATAATGTGAGCCGTTACCTGACCTGCCGGATAATAACGACGGGATTCTTGACGCAAATAGATGCCGGGTAATTTTAACTTCTGGACATAATCGCCGATGGAGGTATTGACCTGACGGGCAAGGTAAACAAAGCGCCCATTGGGGTATTCGCTGATTTTTTTACTGAGTTGTTCAACTGGCATGGACAGAGCATCAGCTAACGCCTTCCACCGGGTATCCTCTGTGATACCCCCTTTTTCGAACACTTCTTTGGGGTCTGCCCAGATAGCATCAACGGGCACGCTGACAGCCAGCGGACGCCCATTGCGATCGTTTATCATGCCACGGGCGGTTGGAATAGATTGAACTCGCAGTGAACGCGAGTCACCTTCTTTTACCAAACGATCCGGATTGATGATCTGCAAATAAGCAACGCGAATCAAAAGCCCGATTAAAGCAAACCCAATGCCTCCACACAGCAAGGCAAAACGCCAGCTTACAAAACTTGCTTTATCTTCTTGCTTTTTCAACTTTAAAGAGCGTGCAGCTTTCATCGCCTACCTTTTGGTTGTCAACTGGACTCAATGGGTAATCACAATATTTTCTTTTGTCGGATCAACGTGTTGCATCTGCAAGTTTTGAGTTGCGATCCGTTCAACCCGACTGTGATCACCCAGAGCATTCTCTTCAAGGAGCAGGTTACGCCATTCAATATCCTGAGCATCAAGCTGAATCACTTGGCGCTCTTTTTCCGCGGTCAATAAGCGGGTCTGATGTGCGACCGTCACAACACCGATGGCTGAAACCACAACAGACACCAGCAAAATCAGTGGAAGTTTGGCATTGCGGATTAAATCCTTGCCAATCACCCCGACTAATCCGTGACGCTCACCAGCCATTACTCATCCACCTTTTCAGCAAATCGCAAAACCGAACTACGCGCCCTTGGGTTTATCGCCACTTCATCTTCTGAAGGCTTCATTTTACCGATGGATTTCAAACTCTTTCCTCCCAGCATTTTTAATTGCGCTTCAGTCAGAGGCAGACCTTTTGGAACCTGTGGCCCTTGGCTATGTTGTCGGATAAAGTGTTTCACTATGCGATCTTCCAACGAGTGGAAACTAATGACTGATAATCGCCCCTGTGGTGCCAGAACGCGCAATGCACCATTCAATGCACGCTCAATCTCTTCCAGTTCACTGTTAATGTAAATCCTAATAGCTTGAAAGCTGCGTGTTGCCGGATGTTTATGTCTTTCCTTAACTGGACTTACTTTGGCAATGAGTTCAGCCAGTTCGCGGGTTCGCGTCATTGGCTGTTCCTGATTCCGGGTAACAATGGCTTTCGCGATTCGTTTGGCAAAACGCTCTTCACCGAATGTCTTCAATACCCATGCAATGTCTTCTGCTTCGGCTTTCATCAACCATTCAGAGGCAGACTGACCACGGGTCGGATCCATTCGCATATCCAGTGGCCCATCACGCATAAATGAAAAACCGCGCTCAGGATCATCCAGTTGTGGGGAAGAAACCCCTAAATCCAGCAATACACCATCAATTTTCCCAACTAAACCCGCTTCTTCTACATAAGCTGCCAATTCAGAAAATGGCCCATGAGTGATAGAAAAACGCGTGTCGGTAATCGCCTTTGACGCCTCAATAGCTTCTGGGTCACGATCTATTGCTATTAAGCGCCCATGAGGCCCCAATTTAGATAAAATCAGGCGAGAATGCCCTCCACGCCCAAATGTTCCATCAATATAAATTCCATTTTCCTGAATATTCAGGCCATTGACAGCTTCATCCAGCAATACACTGGTATGCTTAAAATGACTATTTTCCATAGTTATAGTGATAAATCCTGTAGCCGTGCTGATAAAGGTTCTTGTGTGGACTGTTCAGCCGCGATGTCATCTTGCACTTGCTGATACCAAACTCGCTCATCCCACAATTCAAATTTATTAAATTGCCCAACCAGCATGACCTCTTTTGTTAGCCCTGCGTGTTGACGCAGCGTATTAGCTAATAAAAGACGCCCTGCATTGTCCATTTGACATTCACTGGCGTGTCCCAATAACAAACGTTGAACGCGACGCTCGGCTGGATTCATGCTGGATAAGCGAGATAATTTTTCTTCGATGATTTCCCATTCGGGTAATGTATAAAGCAACAGGCACGGCTGATGGAGATCAATTGTGCAAACCATTTGACCCATTGATTCTTCATTCAACGTTTCTCTATATCGGGCAGGTACGGTGAGCCGCCCTTTACTATCGAGATTAACCAGCGTTGCTCCACGAAACATACTCAGGTTACCCCTTGATGGCTCAAATCTCCACATTATCCCACAAATCACCACAATTAAGAGTTTACGGATGGTATGAAAACCTTGTCAAGCCAGAGCCAGTGCGCTTTAGCTAGATTTACAGAAAGTTTCAGTAGAGAAAAAGGGAGAATTTCCAATTCTGGCTATAACAAGAATAGATAACACTATGATAATTTTGAATAATTTAATAAAGTTGGAGAAAGACTTACCAGAAGAGCAATTTGGAGAAAATAATTACCACTTAAATTAATTTATGTCGCTCATGTCTCATTGTTGTCCAACTGTTAATCAGATAAAACATATCAATAATAAAATTACATCAACATCATAATAGCACAATAAATGATAACTCATGGAAATCAATGGCAACCAGAAAGCAAAAAGATCATATATATCAAATTAATAGATATTATATTCCAAACAAAGATAAATTATATAATAGATGCAATATAATATAAGAAATTATTAATTAATATCATTATTACATCATGCAATCAGTTATAATGGTCAAAAATTTCTGTTTAAGACGATTTTAGTAAGAATAATCTTAAAGTTATTTAAATTAACAAATTTTTATGATTTTAGATGAAATGACAGCACCCTCATCTTTAATGAGGGCACTCAATCAAGCTTTGCGGCTCAACTTGCCACGACGACATAAATGACGGCGTATCCGAGTGATTCCGGGGGCGGGTCGTTGTTTTTCATTCAGGCTGGCTAATACTAACTCAAGGGATCTCTCTGCCACATCACGATGGCGCTGTGCCACAGACAAAACCGGGCATTCAAGAAAATCGAGTAATTCATGATCACCAAATGTGGCAATAACCAACTGGTCAGGCAAGCGACCGCTGCGTTTCAGGAGGGTATCCATGACGCCCTGGAGCAAGGCAAACGAAGTGGTATACAACGCTTGGGGAACCGGGTTTGATTCCAGCCATGACGCAAATGCTTCTGCCGCAGCCTCACGTTCATAGCTATTTGCATACAGATAATTCACTTCCCGTGGATCATGCTGCCATGCTTCACGAAAACCTTGTTCACGCAAGAAACTGACTGACAACTCAGGCAATGCCCCTAAATAGAGCACTGATTCTGCCGGAAACTGGCGCAATTCTTGTGCCAGCATTTTGGCATCTTCAAGATCATCGCCGACGACACTGATAAAGTGCTCACTGTCCAGCGCACGATCGAGTGCAACAATCGGTAATGAACGATTTGCCCAACGTTGGTAGAAAGGATGTTCAGGAGGCAAGGCTGTGGAAACAATAATCGCGTCAACCTGACGTTGCAAAAGATGCTCAACACAGCGCATTTCATTGTCAGGCTGATCTTCAGAACATGCAATCAAGAGCTGGTATCCACGTTGGCGCGCCTGACGTTCAAGATAATTGGCGATCCGGGTGTAACTCGTATTTTCCAAATCGGGTATGACTAAACCAATCGAGCGAGTGCGCCCTGCACGAAGGCCGGCGGCTACAGCATTAGGATGGTAATTATGCTCCCTGACCACAGCCATCACTTTTTCTACTGTTTTATCACTGACCCGATACTGTTTGGCTTTACCATTGATAACATAACTGGCCGTAGTACGTGAAACACCTGCTAAGCGGGCGATCTCATCCAGTTTCACATTAACCCCTCAGTAATATGATTAAAAAGCCCTACTTTACAGTAGGGCCCACCAAATATCTGTATTTTAATCCTCAGATTGCGATTTTTCATCGCATAATTTTATCCCCGCGGGAAACGCCAACGATGCCTGAACGAGCAACTTCCATGATCTCAGCCACGTCCCTCACAGCATCAAGGAACGCATCCAGCTTTTCGCTCGTACCCGCTAGCTGGACGGTATACAGCGTTGAGGTCACATCAACAATTTGCCCGCGAAAGATATCCGCACTGCGCTTAATTTCTTCCCGGCCATAGCCGCTGGCTTGCAATTTCACCAGCATGATTTCACGTTCAACGTGAGGCCCGGCCGTCAATTCACTCACCCGCAGCACATCTACCAGTTTATGCAATTGTTTCTCTATCTGCTCCAGTACCTTGGCATCCCCCTTGGTCTGGATGGTCATGCGTGACAGCGAAGGATCTTCAGTCGGCGCCACTGTCAGGCTTTCAATGTTATAACCCCGTTGAGAAAACAAGCCAACTACGCGGGACAATGCACCCGATTCGTTTTCAAGTAATACAGACAAAATCCGACGCATGATCAAGTCCTCTCAGTTTTGCTTAACCACATTTCATCCATTGCGCCCCCGCGGATTTGCATTGGATAAACATGTTCTGTTTCATCAACGGTAACATCCACGAAAACCAGACGCTGATTTTCTGTGACTTCTTTCAGAGCCAGAGACAATTTAGGTTCTAATTCTTCGTAAGTTTCGATGGAGATACCAATATGGCCATAAGCCTCAGCCAATTTGACAAAATCAGGCAAGGATTCCATATAAGATTGAGAATGGCGACCCGCGTATATTATGTCTTGCAACTGTTTTACCATTCCCAGGAAACGGTTATTTAGGTTCAATACCAAAACAGGCAAGCCATATTGCAAGGCCGTAGATAATTCCTGAATATTCATCTGGATACTACCGTCACCGGTGACACACACTACGGTAGCATCCGGTTTTGCCAGCTTCACGCCGAGTGCCGCAGGCAAACCAAATCCCATGGTTCCCAAACCACCAGAATTGATCCAACGCCTTGGTTTATCAAATGGATAATGCAAGGCGGCAAACATCTGATGCTGACCGACATCTGACGCAACGTATGCCTGACCTTTGGTTAAACGATAAAGTGCTTCAATGACCGCCTGTGGTTTAATCTTCACCGTCGTATGGTCATAATCAAGGCACTTGCGGCTACGCCACTGTTCGATAACAAGCCACCAATCTTTCAAAGCATCCGGGTCTTGGGTATCTTCTATCGAGTCCAGAACTTCGAGTATCTGGCCCAGTACATTTTTGGCATCGCCAACGATAGGAATATCTGATACCACCGTCTTAGAAATTGAGGTCGGGTCGATATCAATGTGCAACACTTTCGCGCCCGGGCAGTATTTTTCCAGATTATTGGTCGTACGATCATCAAAGCGTACACCCACTGCAAAAATCACATCAGAATTGTGTATGGCTTTATTGGCTTCAAAAGTGCCATGCATTCCCAACATGCCCAAACTTTGCTTATGCGTTGCAGGGAATGCCCCCAGTCCCATCAATGAACTGACGACCGGAATATGTAGCTGTTCAGCCAGCTTTAACAACTCCCCTGAACATTCCGAGCTGATAGCGCCTCCCCCTACGTAAATCACGGGTTTTTTCGCGCCCATCAAGGTCTTCAATACACGCTTAATCTGCCCCTTATGCCCCTGAACAGTAGGATTGTAAGAACGCATATTAATTTTTTCAGGATAAACATAAGGAAATTTCAATGCGGGACTAACGGTATCTTTGGGAAAATCGATAACAACAGGCCCCGGTCGACCACTGACCGCCAGATAAAAAGCCTTTTTAATCATAGCCGGGATGTCTTCTGTTTTTTTCACCAGAAAACTGTGTTTCACGATAGGACGGGAAATCCCGACCATGTCGCATTCTTGAAAAGCATCATTGCCAATCAGATTGCTGGCAACCTGACCAGACAGTACCACCATCGGAATTGAATCCATGTATGCCGTTGCAATCCCTGTAATGGCATTCGTTGCTCCCGGCCCGGAAGTCACCAAAACCACCCCAGCTTTTCCCGTACAACGGGCATAACCATCCGCCATATGAACAGCACCCTGCTCATGGCGAACCAGGATATGCTCAATTCCTCCAACCGTATGCAGGGCATCATAAATATCCAATACAGCCCCGCCCGGATAACCGAACACATGTTCGACGCCCTGATCGATTAACGATCTGACGACCATTTCGGCTCCTGACAACATCTCCATTGAGTTTGCCTCCAGGCTCTGTTTGCAAGTTAATCGTCGGAATTTAATAAAGCTATAACTAAAAACAGCCTTATTTATTCCATTTCTTATTTATATATACCCAATTTTATATACCCAATGGATTTCAAGATGCAGCGCGACGGCAAGAGAACGACAAATCCGTCAGAGACAAATTTGCCCAGCCAAAGGCTGACCAGAGGCCGAGAGGCAGGAGCCTCCCGTTTTATCCCCAGAAGCATAGCCAGCATAGTTAACTATGCGTCCGAGTGTAACCTAGGTGAACGAGCGCGGCCAAAAAAGCTGCAACTTGAAAGGCGACAGGTATAAATGAATATTTCCTGACGAACTTTGATAACGTCAGGTTAACTAACATAACGTTAGATACAATCCTTAGCAAACACCAATTTACACATTGGAAACATTTTTCTAATGAAGAGAGGAGCCATGTATCTACATTTAGCGTTGATACATTGATTCAATTTCACTCTGATAGCGCTGAGAAATAACTTTGCGGCGCAATTTCAGGGTTGGCGTCAGTTCTCCTTTTTCCATGGAAAATGTTTCCGGTAAAAGAATGAATCGCTTAACTTGATGAAACTTGGCAATGTTTTGTTGCCGCTCTTTCAAACGCTTTTCGAACATTTCAATGATTTGGTTATTGCGCAGCAATTCAAGGCGGTCTCGATAATGCAGTTGGATTGATTTCGCGTACTCTTCCAAGGCTTCATAGCTGGGAACAATCAGTGCAGAAACAAACTGGCGCGCGTCCGCAATGACGGCAATATGTTCAATAAAGCGATCTTGTCCCAGCGTTCCTTCAATCATTTGTGGGGCGATATATTTACCTGTTGATGTTTTCATCAAGTCTTTCAGACGCTCAGTAATGAACAGATTGCCATTATCATCCAATCCTCCGGCATCCCCGGTACGCAACCATCCATCTTCGGTAAAAGCATGAACCGTTTCTTCTGGGCGGTTAAAGTAGCCTTTCATCACAATAGGGCCACGCACCTGAATCTCACCCTCTGTGCTGATGCGAATATCAATATTCGGTAATGGTGTGCCGATAGAACCTAAACGATATCCCTGCTCTTCCCAACAAGAGACGGTGGCACAGGTCTCCGTCATGCCATAGCCATATTTAATATTCAGGCCGATGGACAGGAAAAAACGAGCAATGGCATCATCAAGGCGGGCACCTGCCACAGGCAGGAAGCGCGTTTTTCCGCCCAATAAACCACGAAGTTTGCTCAATACCAGCTTATCAGCCAACCGATAACCAAAGCGCGTGAAAGGGCAGCCTTTTTTATTCTGTTTCTGGCGTATCCAATGCTTTTCGCCCCGCTTTAATGCCCAATTAAAGATAATTCTGCGCAAGAGAGGAGCTTGAGAGACTTTATCCAAAATCGCACCGTGCATTTTTTCGTACAGGCGGGGAACAGAACACATCACCGTTGGACGCACATCATTCATCGCTTCGCGTACAAGGTTTGTGTCAGTCAGATAGACATTCAACGCACCGGTATGCATAACATAATAGCTCCAGGCACGTTCGAAAATATGCGATAGCGGCAGGAAACAGAGTGAAACGTCCTGCTTCGTCAAGGTCAATCGTCGGTCATGCAGATAAAGTTGTGCCGCGATATTGCGGTAATCCAGCATGACTCCTTTTGGCTCTCCCGTCGTACCGGAGGTATAGATTAGAGTAAAAAGATCATCCAGATCTTGAGCTGCAATACGGCGATCAAATTCCGACTGATATTGTGCATTGTCGCCAGAATGATTGTTGGCATTGGAAATAAAAGCAGATAAATATTGTGCCTGCGGATAATTTTTCAAATCCACAGATTCGTCCATTACAATGAGGTGTTCAAGCCCCGGATACAACTCAGCCAGCGTCACCGCAATATCGTATTGCTCCTGCCCGCCGACAAACAGTATGCGTGCTTCCGCATCATTAAGAATAAATGCCAGCTGATCACGGGTACTGGTAGCATAAAGCGGTACGGTCACTGCCCGGATCTGAAGAATCGCCAAATCAACCAATGACCATGCCATGCAATTTTGTGCAAATATGCCGACTTTTCCCTGCACTTCCACGCCCAGTGCCAGCAATGCCTTCGCCAAAGATTCCGTTGTGCGCCCAACTTCCTGCCAGTTCATTTCAAGCTGGTCTGATTTGGATGGCGCCCATTGCTGAAAAGCAATTTTCTCTGGTTGTTCAACCTGCTGCTTTTTCAATCTGTTCACCAAGTGATAGGCATGCAGAGAATCTGTTATCACAATATATTCCTGTATAAATATTTTTCGTCAGCATAGTCAGCAAGCATAACGCCTACTTTTCAGCTTACAGATGTTAGCTATTTTGGCGCAGTCTACCCATTACTGGTAAAAGGGGGAAGTGTATTTTCAAAATCTCCTCCCTCTTAGGGAGGAGATGATGATAGATAAAAGGAGATAAACGTCGTGTCAAACGCGATGAAATTCCTGTTATGGGAACGCTTGTGTGTTGTGACGGTGCTCAATTTCAAAAGAAGCAAGGCCATTCCCAAAGAAACCAGGTCAATGCAAAAGAAATAAGAACAATAAAAGCGACCAGCAACCGGATACATCGTCGTTGAATGACACCGCTTACAGTTTGATTCAGAGCCTACCCAATAAATATGTTGGAATAGGCCCTATACTTTTTTACTCTTGCTCACCTAAGTGGCTCAGCAAGGATTTCATCCACTGATGGCCTTTATCCCTATCAGTTGAACCATGCCATATTAAATAGCAAGGACGATAAACCAGACCATGCGGTAAAGGTACTGAACAGATATTTAATTGATCAGAATAATGTTCGACCATCCATTTTGGCACAATAGCAACTAAATAAGTCTGGGAAACAATATTAAGAACACTGTTTAAATCCGTTCCCTGATAAGAAACAGAACGCAAAAGTTCGTTACTTTCATAGTACGGTTTACTGAATGAATATGCATTATCCAAAGCAACAATAGCATGTCTTTCTTCTTGCAATTGTTGTTGGGTAATTCGCTTGCCAATTCTCGGATGATTTTTAGAAACTGCCAGAACCAATTCGTCATTAAACAACGGGTAATTATGAAAATTAGGCTGTTCTAATTGGTTATAGCTGATGACAAATTCTACTTCCTGGTATTTTAATTGCTTCTCAATGTCATCACTAATTTGTGTTTTAATGACAACTTCAATATTAGAAGAATGTTTTTTAATTTGCCCAACAATTTGAGCGGCAAGGCGAATATCAAGCGGGCTACAAATAGAAAGGTTGAATACTCTTGTACTATTATCGGGATCAAATCCCACCCCCGGCAATTCATTATGAACAATTTGAAGTGCCTGTCTAAGTGGCCCGAAGAGCTGTTTTGCTCTTGCTGTCGGCTGAATTCCCCGGCCATAACGGACAAATAATTCATCATCAAACATCGTCTTCAAACGTGCCACCGCATTACTTACAGCCGGCTGTGACATCCCTAATGCTTGGGCTGCGCGAGTGATATTCTGCATTTGCATTACAGCATCAAATACGGTAAGCAGATTCAGGTCAACACTGCGCAGATGAACATCGCACGATTCTTTTTTTCCTGTAGTTACTGAGTTGTATTCAGTCATTATTTCACTCCACTAAACTTATAGCATCGCTCTTATTAATTAATGGATCATTGAGGGAGTCCAAATGCAACATTTAGACACCATAAATAGTCTGATTCGTTAATAAGATCATTTATTCCAATTTCTTGAAAAGTAAATTGAGCTCCGTTTTTGTACAAAAATAATTATGCATAACCAATGCAATCTCATTTACTTAGTCGTAATATTTTTATAAGCATGAATATTAATGCGTTATATATGAATAGAATGACTCGATTTACATTAACAACTTATGCCTAAAGGCGATCAGTTCATAATGGCAAAATGAGGAGTAGAAACAATTCATAATAAAATGACTATATTCCAACTAATTATCAGAACTTTCTATTAATATTATCTATCAGGAAAATGATTCAAAGTATTAATTAGTAATTAGTTCTTCCAATATATCGAGATACAATTTATTAATATTCTATATGGTTATGTTTTACTTAACCCTGTCATATCATGATTAACATCCATCTTAATCTTTGTCCTTTAAAACTTACTATCCTTATTACCTGTCCTTATTAAAAGCTAATCACATTTGAGTGTTCAAATCCAAGGCAATCTGATTAAAACAATCGCATCAAACAGCTTTAGCAAAGTAACAGACATTGTATTTATCATCCATCAGGGTCTGATTCTACTTCATATATAGATATGAAAAATAGATAAAAACATCACTAAAAATGTAAAAAATAGTCACCCGCACCAAAAACAGCACAAAAAATAACCAATTATGAGCATGATTCACTCTAAATTTCTTCCCGAGTAACTTGACATTATTTTTCAAATGGCGTATTTATAAAAAAACACACTGATAGTTAAAACTCATTTAACAAATTAATAAAGGTTAGCTTACATGTTCTACCCTACTCACCTACTAAGTCTACTACTCATCGCCTTTAATGTGCGCGGTATGCTTGTGGGTGAAAAGCAAAGTTAGGCTAACCCCCACAGAAAGCAAAAAAAACCCGCGCACTGCGCGGGTTTTTTTTGCCTGTTCGGCGCTTAAAAACAAAATATCATTGCCAATTGACAGGAGCACAACAACATGAGCCAGCAAGTTATTATTTTCGATACTACATTGCGTGACGGTGAACAGGCATTGCAAGCCAGTCTGACTGTAAAAGAAAAACTGCAAATCGCTTATGCATTGGAAAGACTGGGAGTCGATGTCATTGAAGCGGGCTTCCCCGTTTCTTCTCCTGGCGACTTTGAATCAGTTCAAACCATTGCCCGAGAAATTAAAAATAGCCGGATCTGCGCCTTATCCCGTTGTGTTGATAATGATATTGACGTTTCCGCAGAAGCCTTGAAAGTTGCTGAAGCTTTCCGCCTGCACATGGTGTTGGCAACCTCTAATTTGCATGTCAGCCATAAATTAAGAAGAACATTTGATGATGTCGTTGAAATGGCTGTCCGCTCTATTAAACGGGCGCGCCGGTACACCGATGATGTTGAGTTTTCCTGTGAAGACGCAGGCCGTACAGATATTGACAATTTATGCAGAATAGTTGAACAAGCAATCAAAGCCGGTGCAACGACCGTCAATATCCCTGATACCGTTGGTTATACAACGCCTTACCAGTTCGGCGGTATTATCAGTACCTTATTTAATCGCGTCCCCAATATTGATAAAGCAATTATTTCTGTTCATTGCCATGATGATTTGGGCATGTCTGTTGCGAACTCCATTACCGCCATTCAGGCAGGTGCACGCCAAGTTGAAGGGACAATCAATGGGTTGGGAGAGCGTGCTGGCAACTGTTCACTGGAAGAAGTGATCATGACTATCAAGACACGCCAGCAAATGTTGGATGTGCATACCAATATCAACCATCAGGAAATCTACCGTACCAGCCAGTTAGTCAGCCAAATCTGCAATACTCCAATCCCGGCCCATAAAGCAGTTGTGGGTAGCAATGCCTTTGCCCATTCTTCCGGCATTCATCAGGATGGCGTGCTGAAACACCGTGAAACCTACGAAATCATGACACCGGAATCCATCGGCCTGAAAGATACTCAGTTAAACCTGACTTCACGTTCTGGACGTGCCGCCGTAAAACATCGCATGTCTGAAATGGGTTACAAGGATCATGATTACGATTTGGATACCTTATACCAGTCCTTCTTAAAATTGGCGGACAAAAAAGGTCAAGTCTTCGATTACGATTTGGAAGCCTTGGTATTCATCAATCAGCAGCAACAAGAAAATGAGCACTACCGTCTGGATTATTTCAGCATCCAATCCGGAACCAATGTCGTGCCTACAGCCACTGTCCGCTTGGCCTGCGGGGATGAAGTCAAATCCGAAGCCTCTACAGGAAATGGTACGGTTGATGCCATCTATCAGGCTATCAGCCGCATTACGGGGTATCAGCTCAAATTGCTCTCTTACCAGTTATCCGGCAAAGGACATGGGGAAGATGCTCTCGGACAAGTGAATATTATCGTGGAATACCTGGGTCGCCGTTTCCACGGCATGGGGCTGGAAACAGATATCATCGAGTCGTCCGCCAAAGCCATGATCCACGTATTGAATAGTATTTGGCAGGCAGAGCAAGTAGAAAAAGAAAAGCAACGTATCTCCAAACACCAGACTGGTCATCAGAACAACACTGAGGAGCGTGCCTAATTATGCCTTCAAATAATATAACATCAGGCAAGCCGGAAACCCGCCAGTATCACATTGCTGTCTTACCGGGGGATGGCATCGGGCCAGAAATCATGAAACAGGCTTATAAAGTGCTGGAAGCCATTCGCCATCGTTTCAATATTCGTATCACAACCAGTGAATACGACATCGGCGGGATTGCCATTGATCGTCATGGCAGCCCGCTGCCTCAGGAAACCATCGCAGGTTGCCAAAAAGCTGATGCTATTTTATTTGGTTCCGTGGGTGGCCCCAAATGGGAACATTTACCCGCTGCGGAACAGCCGGAGCGTGGGGCGTTACTGCCACTGCGCAAGCATTTCAAACTGTTCAGTAACTTACGCCCGGCACGTTTGTATACCGGATTGGAATCTTTTTGCCCGCTTCGCCAAGATATTGCTGAGAAAGGTTTCGATATTTTATGCGTTCGTGAACTGACTGGGGGTATCTACTTTGGGCAACCCAAGGGACGTGAAGGCGAAGGGAAATACGAGCGTGCCTTTGATACTGAAATTTACCACCGCTTTGAAATAGAACGAATCGCACGCATTGCCTTTGAATCTGCCCGCAAACGCCGGAATAAAGTAACATCAATTGACAAGGCAAACGTCTTGCAAAGCTCAATATTATGGCGAGAAGTTGTCAGTGAAATTGCCAACGATTATCCTGATGTTGAGCTTAATCACATGTACATCGACAATGCGACCATGCAGTTGATCAAAGATCCGGCTCAATTTGATGTCTTGCTGTGTTCCAATATCTTCGGCGATATTCTGTCTGATGAATGTGCCATGATCACAGGTTCAATGGGAATGCTGCCTTCGGCCAGCCTGAATGAAAAAGGTTTCGGTTTGTACGAACCTGCGGGGGGATCAGCACCTGATATTGCAGGCAAGAACATTGCCAATCCGATAGCGCAGATTCTATCCGTGGCTCTTTTGCTGCGTTACAGTTTTGAGCGCAGTGATGCCGCTGATGCTATTGAGCAGGCCATCAATCACGCTTTGGAAAACGGCTATCGCACCGCAGATCTGGCGGGCGCTGGTAAAGCTGTGACTACCGATGAAATGGGGGATATCATCGCCCGTTATATTGTGGAATATCACGCCTGATTGCTGAACTTCATTCCTAACGAAAAAGGCCAGTAAGATGACTTACTGGCTGGCAAGATACCATTACTCAAAAAAAATCGGGAGCCAGAGAGAAACCGTCTCTCTCCTGAACTACTTTAATTCCGCTCCATTATCCGCTTAAATAAGAAAACAAAAATTGATGAAAAAACCAGTGGAGTTCCTCTTTTATGTCGAGCCCTCGTTTACAACAACAGTTCATTCGATTATGGCAACACTATCAAGGCCAAAAAACTGAAACCACCCTGCAATCTCTGGCTGATATCCTGCATTGTTCACGCCGCCATGTCCGTTCTCTGCTCAATAATATGCAGCATGTTGGTTGGTTACAGTGGGATGCTGAAGCCGGGCGGGGAAAGCGTTCTCAGTTGCACTTCCTGCGCAGCGGATTAGAACTCCAGCAACAACAGGCAGAAAAACTGTTTGAACAAGAGGACATAGAGCAGCTTGTCCATATGATGGGAGAGAAAGATACCGTGCGCCAAATGGTGTTATCCCAACTTGAGCGTAACTTTCGCCAAGGGAAAAACACACTGCGCATCATTTATTATCGACCATTTCTCAATTTACTGCCCAGCACTCCTCTTCGCCGCTCTGAAGTTCATCTTATCCGCCAAATATTTAATGGATTGCTTCGAGTAAATGAGGAAAAAGAGGAAATAGAAGGTGATCTTGCCCATCATTGGCAAAAAATAACGGATACTCACTGGCGTTTTTATCTTCGCCCCGCCATTCATTTTCATCACGGCCGGGAGCTGCAAATGACGGATATCATCAGCTCTCTGGAACATCTGAAAACTCTCCCACTTTTCTCCCATATTAAAGAAGTTACGTCCAATACCCCACATGTTGTAGACATTTTCCTTCATGAAGCTGATTCACGGTTTGATTTTTTGATGGGAAGTCCTCATGCCATGATTTTGCCGCAGGAGTGGAAGACGCTGCCCAATTTTTCTCGTTTTCCTATAGGAACGGGGCCTTATCAGGTCATTGCCAACGATGCGCAAAAACTCAAAATTAAGGCATTTGATCACTATTTTGGTTTCAGGGCGCTTCTTGATGAAGTGAATATCTGGATACATCCTGAATTGACGGAGAAATTGGTTTGTACCACGCTGCATTTGGAAAGTGACGGCAGCAGCAACAACTCATTGGACAGCAGAATGGAAGAAGGCTGTTATTTTCTGCTTAATGACCAACGCTCTCCCAAATGTGCACGGGAGGATGTCCGTAGCTGGCTGTGTAGTCTGCTTACTCCCATTAATTTATTGGCACACTGTGACCCCTTCTACCAACGCCATTGGTCACCAGCCTATGGATTATTATTGCGCTGGCATCACAGTAAATTAGTTCCAACTCACCCAAAACCGTCTGATATCACAACGCTGACGGTGGCTCTGTATCACCAACACCATGAATACCACACGATAAGCCAGATCCTGAAAATTATTCTGGCGGAATATGGTGTCGATTTAGTCATAAAAATTGTCGATTACGACACTTGGTTCAATGGCGATGCAGAAAGTGATATTTGGCTGGCAACGGCTAATTTTTACAAGCCGTTGGATTTTTCGTTGTTTGCCACTCTTTATGAGATGCCATTACTGAAAAAATGTTTGGGGAGCGACTTAACCAAGGAAGTTTCTCTATGGAGAAAAAACAATCTATCCGTCGAAACATGGTGCAAAAACATCATTGATCAGCATTTATTGCACCCATTATTTCATCATTGGCTGGAATTACAGGGCCAACGTAGCATGAAAGGAGTAAAAATGAACACCTTCGGATGGTTCGATTTCAAATCTGCTTGGTTCACCCCTTCGGAAGGTTAATTCACAGAAAAAGCTAAAGTTATAAACATTTATTGTCTGATAACAACCATTTTATTCACTTTTTCTGTGGATATGTATGTGAAAAAGTGAGGGGTAAAACGGGTATACTTTTATTATGTATTTTATGTTCACATATAACGAAAAACAAATAGTTATTATTTTTCATACCGTTAATACATTTTATACCCCTTTTTACAATACAGATCACTCCTCAAAATTTTTATCGCTGCTCATACTGAGCAAATATCGACCAGTGATGATTTTATCCACAGGATATGCCTTTTAGTTAAACAAAAATCGCCTATTTTTGTAGAAAACAAGATCCATTAGGGCTGTAAATCAAACCAGTGCTCTCACTTTTTATCACTTATCCCATAAATCTGTGGATAACATGGTGTAAGATCCTGTTTATTATCTCTGTAAATAGGTGAACAATCATAATAACTTTCATTCCAATGTAGGGAACATAAATGAAAAAATCTTTTATATCATGCTATTATCAAAGCAATCATGGTAATGATAAGTTAATAATGACTTTTAATTATTCTTGTGAGCATTTTTTAACCAGATGAAAATATACTCAACCACATGAACTTTACACCACCAGCATCACCTGAAAACGAACAACAATTACTCGAACGCGCCCACGCTTTGGCAGGCCTATCCATGGGAGAACTTGCCGCATTCGCTAACCTTCCTATCCCTCCCAATTTAAAACGTGACAAAGGCTGGGTAGGCATGCTGCTTGAGTACTATTTAGGCGCAAGCGCAGGAAGCAAACCTGAGCAAGATTTTGAGCATCTCGGCATTGAGTTGAAAACGATCCCTGTAGACAATCAAGGCACACCATTGGAAACAACTTTTGTTTGTGTCGCCCCTCTCACTGGCAATAGTGGTATTACATGGGAAAACTGTCATGTCAGACGCAAATTATCCCGCGTCTTGTGGATCCCCGTTGAAGGAGAAAGAAACATTCCACTTTCTGAGCGACGGATTGGTTCTCCGCTGCTTTGGAGCCCTAACGCCATTGAAGAAGAGTTACTGAGGCGTGATTGGGAAGAACTGATGGATCTTATTGTCTTGGGAAAAATAGAAAGCATCACAGCCCGTCATGGTGAAGTACTGCAAATACGCCCCAAAGCGGCCAACAGCAAAGCGCTGACAGAAGCTATTGGAGAATATGGTCAACCAATAATGACACTGCCCAGAGGGTTTTATTTGAAGAAAAATTTTACAGCCCCGTTACTGGCACGCCATTTCTTTTTGTAGATTAAAACGGTTACGCCTTACATTACTGTAGTTTAATATTTATAAGCTCACAAAAATTTATCATGAAAAATAATTCCATAATAATATGCCTAATTTAGCCCAAGCTAAAATTAAAATAGTGTAAACACACCATGATACATTTAATAATATGGATTAATGTTAAAATCCATATAGCATGCACTTTGCCTATAATGACTAATTCACTAACTTAGACAGCATACTTAAAATATTGCCACGATTTCTTGTTCCTTGAGAAGTTTGAAATTTTCGTGCATATTTATTACCACACAGTGCATCGCATAAACTTGCAACACCTTTCGCTGTAGGCTTGGCCTTGACAAACATTTTATCAAAAGATGATAATAATTCCATCACACCTCCCACAGCCAGGAGATTAAGTATTACCGTTGCCTGGCTTTTATTCACAGTTAGAGAATTCTGCCTTATATATTTGAATGATAACATCATTTCTTCTTCATCTAGATTTGTTATTTCGTAGACTACATGTGAATTATTCCACATGCGATTTAAATCTTCTCCGAATAAATTCATGACAGAATTATCATAACGATTATTTTGAGTGCCCCGACCATAATTTTTATATATATACAATAGCTTTGCTGCGCTAGTATCGACTTTCCCACCATATCCTGCTGGAATTTCAGGAAGTTGATAATCCACAATTCTTAGCTCTCTATTAGGAAGAGTTTCCTCAAATCTCCCATTTTCATTCATAATCCTACCAATATACATCCCAACGTTTCCTTTGGGATTGTGATCAGATGGATATTCAATAAATACGGTTGCGTTTATTTCACTATTATAGTTAATTTTTGCATATTTGCATGCCATGGTATTTACCTTTAGCATTTTAATAAATTAGCTTTCACTGCAAATTTACCAATGTTGATATATAGTTATAAACACTATACCAATCATTAAGCTCCGCACTGTTTAGTTATTTTGAATAACTAAATAAATAATAACGTACGTTTTTAAACGTATACTCAATGAACTTTAAAAAGCATATATTTTATTAATATATAATTGATTATTATGAGATAATAAATTTGGTGGCCTACCAAATGGCCACCTACTGTGATTTGCAGTTTATTGGAAATTCATTCTCTTGCCGTCTCGGTGGAAGCCGAATTACACAAGGCATAATCACTTTGTTTTGCTGTTAGTTTAAAATCAAACTTTGCATTACCCACCCTATCGATATCTATGTCCAGCTGAGATTCTGGAGAGACTTTTACTGAGGTAATATCCACAATTCCGGATAGTGGGTGGTAGTTAATGTACATGGTGCCAACCAACGGGTAACTGTGATTGTTTTGATTTCTGATATAAATGGCGCACGCCAGCTCATTGCTGCTGGCTGTTGATGAAATCTGGGCATATTCCATTTTATTGCCGATTTTCACCGAGGGAATATGAGCATTTCTGAGCCCCTCAGCATCCAGTATCATTAAATAAGTACCTGCTTTCGCATCAGTTGTATCTATCAGATTAAAATCAATGGAAAAATTAGGTTGTTGATAATTCGCTGTATCACTTGTCACGCTCACAATATTTCCTCTGTTTGTAAGATTACCACCAAATCATTTAAACCCCATCAGATATATTTTTCGCCTTTCAAAAACTTACTTTCTTCAATGATGTAATGTTAATCTTTATTATTCATAGCCATCATTAATAATTTAGATAACAGTAACATATAAAAACTTAATATTTTTACATGTTACAATTTATTCAAAAGATAATCACATAAAATCACATCATAAAAAATCACATTCTTTGCTACTTTGTACTACTGATATATTTTTTAACTTTTTTAAGTGCCATTTGCCTTTTAAGTGGTGATAAGTAATCAATAAAAAGAATGCCTTGCAAGTGATCAATTTCATGCTGCATCACAATCGATAAAAAATCTTCGCTTTCAATCGTTAACGGCTGACCATACCTATCCAAAGCATCTACTTTCACTTTTTCAAACCGTTCAACATCCGCGTAATATCCAGGTATCGATAAGCAACCTTCCTGATTCACGACACTACGTTCTTTTTCAACAATTTTCGGATTGACCAAGACCATGGGCTGATCACGATTTGGAGAAAGATCAATAACTAATACAGCTTCTTTCCGACCAACCTGTGGTGCTGCCAAACCTATACCATTATCAGTGTGATACATAGTTTCCAGCATGTCATCAATCAATGTTTGAGTTTTGTCAAAATCAGTGACATCAACACATTTTTGTCTCAGTCTTTCATCTGGAATTGTGAGTATGTCTAAAATTGCCATAATCAATACCCTCTTTTTAATATGGCCAATTATATGCCCTAGAGTATATATAAACTGCCATCTTAAAATTATCGTTTTGTGGTCAATACTGCAAATTGAAATCCATTCGGGAACATATAAAAACGCCAACCGGGAAAAAATCGGCTGGCGTACTTCTTGAGTATTTTTTGCTTATTGATTGTTTATTACGATATCGCTGCTTCAAATGGCCGCTTTTTCAAACGCCTGAGCCAAATCAGCAATCAAATCATCTACATTTTCAATACCGACAGAAATGCGGACTAATTGCGGCGTGATCCCAGCAGCCAAGCGTTTTTCCAGAGGAATGGACGCATGGGTCATGGTAAATGGTTGACCAACAAGGCTTTCAACACCGCCTAAACTTTCTGCCAAAGTGAATAATTGCAATTCTTGGATGAACCTGCGCGTGTAATCTTCATCGCCTTTCAGCGTGATGGAAATCATACCGCCAAAACCCTGCATCTGACGCTTTGCCAATTCATGCTGCGGGTGAGAAGCCAGGCCGGGATAATACACTTTCTCAATTTGCGGTTGCTGTTCCAGCCAATGGGCAATTTTCTCTGCGCTGGCAATATGGCGTTCCATTCGCAGTGCCAATGTCCGGATACCACGCAGTACCAGAAAGCTACTGAATGGATCTAAAATACCGCCAATGGAATTTTGCAGAAAAGCAACTTGTTCCGCCAATTCAGCATTGTTGCCCACAACGGCCAGACCAGCAACAACATCGGAATGGCCATTCAGGTACTTAGTTGCAGAGTGAACAACGATATCAAAGCCCAAATCAAGTGGGCGATGAATATAAGGTGAAGCAAATGTATTGTCCGCAACGCTAATGATATTGTTGCGCTGAGCAACCTGCGCAATAGCCGCTAAATCCGCCAATTTCAGCAGTGGGTTAGTCGGGGTTTCCACCCAAATCATTTTGGTGTCAGGCTGAATGGCGGCTTCCAAAGCTGCAATATCCCCGGCTTCAACATAAGTAACCCGCAGCCCCGCAGTGCGGCGGCGCACTTTTTCCAACAAACGGTAAGTGCCACCGTACAGATCATCCACCGCAATGATATGGCTGTCTTTATCCAATAACTCCAAAATGGTGGAACTGGCTGCCAGACCAGAACCAAACGCATAACCACGCGTTCCATTTTCCAACTCCGCAATGGCCTTTTCCAGCACATCACGTGTCGGATTCCCACTGCGGGAATATTCGTATCCGGTATGCTGCCCCGGTGCAGGTTGGGCATACGTGGATGTCGCATAGATTGCCGGCATGACAGCACCAGTATGATCAGGAACATAGCCTGCATGAACGCTCTTGGTGTCAAATTTAATATGATGCGTATTAGTTTTATCAAACTTAGTCATTAAGTTATTCCTGAAAGAGATCAATTGAGTTGTTGACGCCATGCGTTCAACACGTCGGTACGGGTAACAAGGCCAAGGAATTGATTGTTGTCATCAACAATCAGCGCCACATGACCAGCATCAAAGGTCGCAATCAACTGCGCTAATGGTGCTTTTTTATTAAGAGTCTGTATTTGGCTGGTCATTGCCTCAGTAACGGATAGAGAAAAATTACGGGAATTAGCCTGAATATTATGCATAAGATCCCATTCATCAATAATGCCGACGACTTGATCATTTTCGATCACGGGTAATTGTGAAATATCATACAAACGCATGCGGCCATACGCGATTTGCAGCGTATCTTGCGGAGCAACAAAAACCGTTGCACCATCACGATAACGGTAAGTGATGTAATCGCTTAAATTGTTTTCCTGTGGCTGAGAACACAGGCCTTGTTCCAGCAGCCAATAGTCATTAAACATTTTCGACAGATATTTGTTGCCGCTATCACAGGCAAATGTCACAACGCGTTTAGGCGTCGTTTGTGCCCGGCAATAACGTAATGCGGCGGCCAGCAGGGTTCCCGAAGAGGAGCCCGCCAATATGCCTTCTGTCAGCAATAAATTGCGGGCGTTGGAAAAAGCCTCCGCGTCTGTAATGCGGTAAGCATGGTGTACTTGAGAAAAATCTCCAAGGGGTGGAATAAAGTCTTCCCCAATACCTTCAACAAACCAGCTTCCCGCATCATCATAATGACCGTGTTCAACATAATCGGCGAGAATCGACCCCTTTGGATCAGCCAAGATAAATTCAGTCTCAGGCGAAACTTCCTTAAAGTATTGGCTAAGTCCGCCGAGCGTGCCACCAGACCCGACACCGACTACGATGGCATCCACGTTTTGTTCCATTTGCTGCCAAATCTCCGGGCCGGTGGTTGTCGCATGGGCAATGGAGTTCGCGGGATTGTTGAATTGATCAATATAATATGCGCCGCTGATTTCTTTCGATAAACGCAGTGCGTAATCTTGATAGTATTCTGGATGCCCTTTCCCGACATCGGAGCGCGTCAGGCGCACATCGGTTCCCAGAGCACGCAAATGATAAATTTTTTCCCTACTCATTTTATCTGGCACAACCAAAATCAATTTATAGCCTTTCATCGCAGCAACCAATGCCAGCCCGATGCCTGTATTGCCCGCCGTCGCTTCAATGATCGTTCCACCCGGCTTCAAGATTCCCTGTTTTTCTGCCTGCTCAATCATTGAAAGTGCAACACGATCTTTAATCGACCCGCCCGGATTTTGGTTCTCGAGCTTAATAAACAGCTGACAAGGCCCCGTGTCCAAATGTGTGAGTTCCAGTAACGGTGTATTTCCTATCAGTTCAAGAACCGAACGCGGTGCTGCCATATTAGCCTCTTGATTATCGGTAAGATTCACAAATAAAATTTTTAGATTAAAAAAGAATATAAAGAGAATATAGATTGAGAGAGGATAACGCTGTGCAGCAATCAATTTGAAAGAACAAATAAAAACTACATATAACAAAAGGTAATTAATTCGAAACTTGTCGTATTCAAAATTACCTTTTTGCTG
Source organism: Xenorhabdus santafensis (assembly GCF_033949405.1). NCBI lineage: Bacteria > Pseudomonadati > Pseudomonadota > Gammaproteobacteria > Enterobacterales > Morganellaceae > Xenorhabdus > Xenorhabdus santafensis. The sequence continues at coordinate 110,146 of NZ_VCDN01000014.1, forward strand.
GCTTCATTCACTTCCTTATTTTTGTGTTCCTGCGCCCGATCTTCTCATCTCGCCTGACAACCAAAATAAAACAAATAAGCTACAATAAAATTACATAATATGAATAATAAAATCAGAATAATAAAAAGAGGTTATTATGTATACATATCAAGAAGCTGCTGATTTTGCTGCGTTAATCCTGTATGCATCGGATATGAATAGCCAATATTACGACAACCCAACGCCGGTTCCTGATCCACGGATTGAAGAAGATGGATGGGAACTTGTCGGCTATATTTGGGGAAATGACCTGTCTGTTTCGACAGATCCGGATACGAATAAAAAAAAGCTATTCCAATTGCCTACCACGGTCTGCTATGGATATCTTGCAGAGATGAAAGGTGCTAGCGGAAAGTATGCGGTTGCTATCCGTGGGACAGATGCAAGCAATCTAATGGAGATTTTGCGTGATATCGATACCCAGTTAATCTCACCGTGGCACAATGCGCTGGAACAACAAGTGCATGAAGGCTTTTTCCGCATATATAACTCATTGAGGTTCCAGCCTCGGGAGCTTATGCCTTACCGTAATGGCAGTTCCAATAATTATAATCAGTTAGATTTGGCTGATGGGCTCGCCGATTTCATTAAATTGAGAGGTGGCTCTAACATAACAATAATGGGACACAGCCTTGGCTCTGCGCTGGCATCTTACCTTATGTACAATATTGCACCGCTGATCCCGCATCACTACGCGTGTTTATTTGCCTGCCCACGCCCAGGAAATCAGGCATTTTCTCTCAGCATTCAGGAAAATTTTTGCCACGGTGCAGTCAATTACGAGGTATTCAATTACATTGATGATCTGATTCCGCACCTTCCTCTGGAAATCAGCGGCTACTCTTCATTGCAGAACATTACCAATATCAATACGCCGAATGGCGTGAATATTACCTCTGGGCTGACATGCAATCATATCTTAATGAGTTACATCGCTAGGTTACATTTAGACAAATATAAAAAAATTATGTCCAGCAAAAATACCAAGATAAAGGATCCTTGCGTGCACCTTTAACCACACCACTTGATTTTTTTGCCGACCGCTGTAATACCTATTCATGCTGGGAAACGTTATACATTTACAAACAGGAGAATCCTAATGAAAAGACGTGGTTATTTATCACGTGGCAATGCATTACGTCATTGCGTGTATAGTGCAATATTGCTGGCAAGCAGCTTATTTACACCTGCTTTGTGGGCAAAAGGAGAAGCACATTTGTTGTTCCACATGGGACTCGGGGCCAATGGCCAATTTTTCGTGGGTGGCACACTGCAAAATAAAGGTGATCAACCTGTGGCTGGAGGATATATCGCTGTTTTGCCTCTGAATGGTACATGTGAACCGAGTAAATTGGTCGTGCATCCATTTGACTCACTGGCGGCAGGGGAGAAAAAAGAGTTTCGCATTCCGGTCGATGGCCCGCTCAGCGGTTATCGCTTAATTGGAATGGGCGCTTATGATGATATGGGCTTCCCTCTTTCTACCACGGATGAAACCGCTAAGATCATCAAAAAGCGTGAGCCGGATGAACGCAAAGCGTGCCAAAACGCACGAAAAGCGACTCCCACCAGCAAAACCGAAGCCAAAAAATAATAATACTGACGTTGCCTGGCTCATCTCAGGATGGTTTATGAAAAATAAACCATCCAGTTTGCGAGCGACTCTTTGCTGAAATTAAACATTCATTTGCAGATTATTGAGTTGTATTTATCCGCATTAAAGCAAAACCGTCCCACCCTTTTTCACCTACAGTCTGTATGGCCGTCACAGTAATTTCAGGGCGATTAAGCATAGAGTCCAACGCCTGACGCACCCCGTCAGTAGGCAGGTCGCGCTGCTCATGCACAATAGCACCTTCACGGATCACATTATCCATGATGATGATGCTTCCCGGACGTCCCAGCTTGATGGACCAATCCAGATAGAGCAAGCTGCTTTGCTTATCCGCATCAATAAAAATCAAATCAAAAGGTTCTTCTTTAACCAGTGTTGGCAACGTTTCTCTCGCATCGCCTACGATAATTTTGATCTTGTGGCCAAGTTGTGCTCTTTCAATATTATGCTGGGCTACCTTGGCCGTATCGGGATTTTTTTCCAAAGTGATTAACGCGCCATCGTCAGGCAATGCCATTGCCATACATTGAGAGCTGTACCCGCCCAATGTACCGAATTCCAGAATGCGTTTTGCTCCGCTAATTTGAACCATCATTTGCAGAAACTTCCCTTGCAATGGGGAAACATCGATGGCAGGCAATCCCTGACTTCTGCTGTATTCAAGGGTGTTATCAAGATCAAGGGATGGATGTAGCAGTGCTTTCTTTAGATAATCATCAACATTTGTCCATTGTTGCTGCAATGCTGTTTGCTGTAGCTCTGTATTCACAACATACTCCTTTCATTATTTTTAATTTCAGGTATTACATTGATCAGGTGTTACATTGAAAAGACAAAATTTAAAAAAGAGGAGGGGAGATAAGACTCATTCCATTGACTGCGCGGCAATAATAAATTGACGCACTCAGGCCTGTTTTAGCTTCATATTGAAGCTCAATCGCCTTTTTCACACTTTCCACTAAGTCAGGGGCAAACAATGCGACAACGCAACCACCAAAACCACCGCCTGTCATCCGCACCCCGCCATACTCACCAATCACATTTTTTACAATCGTCACCAATACATTAATTTCACCAACAGTAATGTCAAAATCATCCCTCATAGAAATATGTGATTCAGCCATAAGTTGCCCCAGACGTGGTAAGTCCCCAGCCCTTAAAGCATCTGCTGCTGCCAGAGTACGTAAATTTTCTGTAATCACATGACGGGCACGTTTAGCGAGTAATGGGTTAAGCAGCGCTTGTCTGGCATTGAAATCTTCAAGAGATACATCACGTAATGCCTTTACACCGAAAAAACGCGCAGCATCTTCACATTGCTGCCGACGGATATTGTATTCGCTACCTACCAACCCTCTCCGCTTATTCGAATTGATGATCATCAACACCATTTCATCCGGCATGGTTACCGTTTGAGTTTCCAATGTGCGGCAGTCAATCAGCAAAGCATGACGCTCTATTCCACAAGCCGAGATTAGTTGATCCATGATGCCGGATTTGCAGCCGACAAACTGGTTTTCCGCCTGTTGCCCATTTAATGCGATTATTTCGGGGCTGATATCAAGCTGATAAAGCGATTTGATGGTTTGCGCAATCACGACTTCCAGCGATGCAGAAGAACTCAGGCCCGCACCTTGCGGAATATTGCCACTGACTGCGATATCCGCGCCACCAAATACATAACCACGTTCCGCCAGAAACTTCACCACGCCCCGGATATAATTTGCCCACATTTTCTTTTGTTGAAAAAGTATTGGCTCAGCCAGATCAAACTCATCGCGCTCGTGATGGTAATCAACCGCAATAACCCGAATTTTGGTATCGTCGCGCTTGGCCGCGGCAACGACGGTGTGATAATTGATAGCACAGGGCAAAACGAAACCTTCGTTATAATCTGTGTGTTCGCCAATCAAATTTACTCGTCCCGGAGCCTGAAAAAGATGCGTCGGTGAATAAAGAAATTCTGCATTAAATGATTCAGTGACTTTCTGGATTAAACGATTCATTACTGTGCCTTCCTCTCTCTACACACTTTTTTATATGAATACACCTTTATCCTGCATCACGCATTTTAAAATGAATATCACTGACTTCACGCAACCGCTCGGCAGCTTGTTCTGGCGTCAAATCACGTTGCGCCTCTGCCAGCATTTCATAACCCACCATAAACTTGCGCACCGTGGCTGAACGCAATAGCGGCGGATAGAACAGCGCGTGTAATTGCCAATGATCAATATTACATTCTTGGTTTGCGAAAGGGGCAAAATGCCAGCCCATTGAATAAGGAAATGCACACTGGAAAAGATTATCGTATCGGCTGGTCAATTTTTGCAGAGCGACGGCCAGATCATCACGCTGCGCTGCCGTCAGTTCACTCATTCGACGAATATGCGCCTTTGGCAGTAACATCGTTTCAAACGGCCACATTGCCCAATAAGGGACAACAGCCAACCAATGTTCTGTTTCCACAACCGTTCGTGAGCCATCTTTCCGCTCAGCCCCAACATAATCCAGCAATAAATTCGTGCCGTGCTGGCGATAATATTGCCGCAATAATTCATCTTTACGGAGTAATTCATCAGGCAGGAAGTCACTGGCCCAAATCTGCCCGTGAGGATGAGGCTGCGAGCATCCCATTAATTCCCCCTTATTCTCAAAAACCTGTACCCAAATATAACGCTGGCCCAGTTCTTCAATCTGCGCATTCCATTCATCAATAACCCGACGGATCTGCACCAACGGTAGCTCTGGCAAGGTCTTACTGTGATCGGGAGAAAAACAGAGCACCCGGCAAACTCCACTTACTGGTTCAATTTTAAATAACGGATTATCTGCCGGAAGTAGCTCAAAACGCTCAGGCAACAAAGCTGAATAATCATTCTGGAACACATAGACATCTGGATAGTTTGGATTGATATCACCGGAAGCGCGGGGATTTCCCGGGCACAAAAAACAGTGTTCATCGTAACTTTCCAACGAATTGTGGAGCGGTTTTTCATCAATTCCGCTCCACGGACGTTTGGTTCGATGTGGTGACACAATAACCCATTTACCCGTCAAAGGGTTATACCGTCGATGTGGGTAATCAACTGAATTGAAATGCATCTTTGGCATCATGGAAGCCTCTCTATTTGCACCACACCCCACAGACGATTAAAAAGTCTCTATTTCAACTTACTACTTCAACTTATAGCCATTCGGGTTCTGGGACTGCCAACGCCACGCATCTGCGGTCATTTCAACAACGGTGCGATGAGCCTTCCAACCCAGTTCACGTTCGGCTTTCTCCGGACTTGACCAACATTCAGCAATATCTCCCGGACGGCGGGGACATATTTCATACGGAACAGGTTTGCCACAAGCCTGACCGAAGGCTTCCACCATTTCCAACACGCTGGTGCCCTTTCCTGTACCCAAATTGTAGATATGCAAGCCCGATTTCTTGCCGACTGCATTCAATGCTGCGATATGCCCATCAGCCAAATCCATGACATGGATATAATCGCGAACCCCTGTACCATCGGATGTCGGGTAATCATTGCCATAGACAGACAGTTTTTCCCGACGACCTACCGCGACTTGAGCAATATAAGGCATCAAATTATTGGGAATGCCTTGTGGGTCTTCGCCCATTGTTCCTGAAGGATGCGCACCAACCGGATTAAAATAGCGCAACAGCACGACAGACCAATCACTTTCTGCATGATAAAGATCAGACAGGCAACGTTCGACCATATATTTACTGGTGCCGTAAGGATTGGTGGTATTGCCGACTGTGGAGTTTTCCGTAATGGGGACGACATCAGGATCGCCATATACCGTTGCAGATGAACTGAAAATAATACTTTTTACACCCGCTTTATGCATGCTGCGCACCAGCACCAGCGTTCCGTTGACATTGTTATCATAATATTCGATAGGCTTGTCAACCGATTCGCCAACCGCTTTCAAACCAGCAAAATGGATCACTGACTGAATGTTATGGCGGGAAAAAATGGCATCAAGGAATGATTCATCACGAATATCCCCTTCATAAAATAGTGGCTTAGCCCCTGTTAACGCTTCAATGCGAGCCAGCACTTCACGATTGGCATTGCACAGATTATCAATGATGATTGGCGTAATGCCTGCTTCCATCATTTGAACACAGGTATGGCTGCCGATATACCCCATTCCGCCTGTCACTAATATTTCCACATTAAGCCCTTTTTAAAAATGATAGCAACAAGAGTATAAAAAGAGTCTGCACATTAGTGAACCGAAATTAAAGTGTGGCAGAATGTGGGTAATCATTTTTAGCAATCTGTTATCCGGCAATCGAAACTGAGATGAAAAAAATTACCTTTACCTCTGTTCAAACTTCTTCTGCAAATGATCCTTTTTTCACAGATCTACAAACAGGCTCACTGCCTGAATATCCTGACGTTCAGGTCATGCTGGCTTATTTTTCTCAGACTTTCTATCGAGATACATTATTTGATGAACATGGCATTGCGTTTCCAGTCAACTTACAGAACGCCGTCAACAAACGGCGTTCTGAATATCTGGCTGCTCGCTACTGTACACAACAAGTATTGAATCACCTGAATTATCCGCATTTTCAGGTAGCCAATGCCAAGGATCGCTCTCCCATCTGGCCTGACAATATTTGCGGTTCTATTTCACATTCAACCAATTGTGCCATTGCCTTTGCCGCTTCTTGTGAGCATTACCGGATTATCGGTATCGATATTGAGCAGGAAATCAAAACCGATACGATCGAAAATGTTTCCGCCAGCATTATTAATGATACCGAAAAAGCGTTATTGGCAGCATGTTCATTGCCTTTTGGGCAGGCCTTCACGCTTGCCTTTTCCATTAAGGAAAGTCTGTTTAAAGCGCTTTATCCCCATGTAAAATGCTTTTTTGATTTTCACGCGGCTGAAATTACTTCTATTGATTGCAGCTCCCACACTGTAAGCATCAAATTGCTGAAAACACTATCCGAGCAGTATCAGGTTGGCTCTCTGCTTCACGGAACGTTTGTATTCATGCCGCAACAGCAGGTATTGACGTATATTGTGGAGTAAACTGTTCAGCAAAATCACCATTGAATAACTGGCTGATTTTGCTGTGAATACAGTTAATCTATCCATACTTCTAATGTTGCTTTCGCTGAATAATTTCCGGGGATTACATCATCCGATGTTTTTATTAACTTACTACTTAAGGTTAAAATCTCGCCCCCTGAACCCACATTTATTCTGACTTCATTGCCCTTGCCTTTCGACATTGGTTCATTCCCTTCTAAAACTAACGAACTCTCAACACTTCGTATATTTGTCGGAATCGTTAACTTTATTTTACCATCGTCTAACTTTCCAAAATTATTTTTATTTTTATTATCATATAGGTAAAAATTAACTGGCACAGGACTATCACATTGAATATACAAGGGGAGTTTCTTAATTTTTCCAGAAAAATTCGTCGTTGTTAAATCTTCATGTTTTAAAACTACTTCATTAGGTAGTTTTGAAGTACATGAATTAGTGATGTTGATGATGTAATTTAGGTTTAAATTTGCACCATAGTTTATATTCAGCCCATAACTTTCCACATAGAATTGTTTGGAGCGTTCTCCATAGACGCCAAACTTCCCTATATTTACACTTCCATTATAGCTTCCATGTGGAATATCTTCATTTAATTTATAGTATAATACCATTTCAGTTTTAATTTTATTATCAAATGAATAAATTTTATTATTTTCCAAACGCTTAAACTCATACCTATCATTCTCACTCCAAATTGAAATAAAACCATTTAGTTTATCATAAATAAAATAATTATAAGTATGCGTCAACATCTCCTTATATTCATCACTAAACTCCAAATCAGCATTAAACATAGAACCATTTATTGAAAAATTTATTTTATTAAGCAAGTTCAAATAGGTTAAATTATTTGTATAAGAACTGTTAGCATAAGCATTTTCATTAACTATACCAACAGTACCAGTTACCTTAGTAGGGAGTTTAACTTTTAATTCTAACAATCCATTTCTAGACATCACTCCTGTATAACTAGCATTAGCATTAGAATTAGTATTACCTGACTCAAGATAATAAACCCAATCTCCTTCCTGACAATAAACATATTCACAGCCAATAATGAAAAAACAAAAAACAAATATAAAATTAAATTTACTCACAATCCCCCCTAGAAAGACACCTTTACCACAAAGTAAAATTGATATCGAATTGTGTTTAATCACATTTAATCATTCATATTTTAAAACTATATTAGCTGACGAATTAAATACTCCCGTTTTCAATGTATTAGACCCCCTGTTAAATAATCTGGTTGTTAGCGTTACTGTACCTTTTGGTTTATCTTCTTTGATATTAATATTATTAATATCAATCCAAGCATTCAAAGAAATAGGCTGACCATCTTTCATAAACCCAATAGCCAAACCATCCATTGAAGTTTTAAACAAATTCTTATAATCCATGCTGTTTTTATAATAAGGTTCTGCATTGATTTTTATTTTCAATAATTTATTTTCCGGTAAAGGGCTATCGCAATCGACTTGCAATTGAATATCTTTTTCTGCTGAATCAATTTCTGAAATTTTCACCGCTCCAAATGAAACAGTGATTGACTTCTTTCCATCAGTCCCCGTTACTGTACACGCTGGTGCCCGTAAGGTTCCTTGTATCGTAATATGAATATCTTTGGCATCCCCCCATCGGCTCCAGAACACAAGAAAAAATAAAGTAATGTATATATAACGGTTCATAATGTTATATCCTACTTTTTATTTTCATCTACTTTTTTATTTTTATCCGTAATGCATCTCTCTGCATCACACCGAAATTGCAGCATAGTCTGTCCGCCGTAATCATTAATAAAAGTCAGATGAGGTGTAATATATTGCCCTCTTTTCACACCTTCACTGCCAAACAGAGCCAACATCACCGTATCAAACTTCCCTTTCTCAGATTGCTCCTGATTATTTCCCATACCAATCATCGTGATGTAATAAGGTGTTGGATTCTCGATGCGATATCCGCCAGATATTTTATGTAAGATCAATTGATCCTGCCAAACAGCATTAGGCTCTTTTTGTATCGCTTTCGGACGGTAAAACAGTTTAATTTTAGTTTGCAAAGCAATTTGCAATACATTGTCCTGCTCGCTTTTAGGGGGAATTTCCCGCAAATTGAAATAAAACAATGATTCACGATCCTGTGCCAATAAATTGGCCGCAGAAGTCGCTTCCAACCTAACCAATCCTCGTTTTCCCGGCTGTAAACGTTGTACCGGCGGAGTAGCAACCAGTGGCCCTGTGGTTATTTTCTGTTGATTTTCATCTTCTAACCAAGCCTGAGCCAAATAAGGCAACTCTTGATTCTCATTTACAATATTCAATGCAATGGACTGCTTATCTCCGGGGAATACAATTCTCGTTCTGTCCAGTGAAATTGAAGCCTGTACTGCAAAGGTACATACGAACAATGAAAACATACACACAATAAAACGATTAATTACTGTATTTATCAAATATTTTGCTTTCAGCATTTCAGTTTTTCCTTATCCATTTATATTTATCAACTGTTCTTGCTCAGTACAGGGCAATAAAATTTGTGACAGAGAGTCAATATCCTCCGGTAATTCCGCCGTACATATTTTCCTATTCCAATTCACTTTCAATTTTTCTTTTGGTTGAACTCCACTGATCCATGCCACTCCTCCATCGCTGACAATTCCCAGTTCATGACCTTTTTCATTACGCACACTGGCACCAAACGGCGGAGAACTATTATTTTGCAATTTCAATACCACGAATAAACGCTTACCTTTCACGACATCAAATTTACGATACCCAATAGCACCTTCGGTTAAGAACGATTCCACAACAGCATTCCGAGCTTCCATATCAGCAGTGAGCTCATCAACATCAATGGTGGTGATATTCCGATAATAACTATTGATATCTGTGACAACCCCAACTCCCTGACTATTAGTTATCACACGGCCACCATCAACAGGAACATTGGCGACACCTTCTGTATCCACTAGCAAACGGGTTCCCCCATAAAATCCACCTGAATGCAATGCAGCTCCTTTTGCGGTTATCGTCACGCCACCATAAACCGAACCACCGACAGAAAAATAACGCCCTTGGGTGGCCGACATATTGACTGATGTATTTGCTATACCACCTTCATGACTGTAGTAGCCACTGAGTTGGGCATCCGTTTGCCCTTCTTTGCTATGGGTTACCCCCGCAGTCAGGCTATAGCTATTATTTTTTTCTGTTTGATTGTAGTAACTGGCAGTATGGGAAAATTGCTGGTTATTATAAGAACCGTTATAACTCACACTTCCCGATGATAAAGGGATTGACAGACGCAAAAAAATTTCATCATTAACTTTATTGGTATCAGAATAACGGTTTCGGGCTGCAGATATGCCCACTGCAATATTATTTACGCCAAACGCTGAAAAATATTTATCAGCCCGCAGGTTGTAATTGGTTGTATCACTTTTGTTCCAATAAGATTGCCGATTATAAGAGCCGCCAATTGATAATTTATGTTCAGAAAAATACTGACTTAAAGATAATGTATATGTCTCTTTATTATTATTTTTATAGGTATAATTCCGATAGCGCTCATCAAGATATTGTTGCATTGTCATATAATCACGTTCACTAAAACGGTATCCGGTAAAAGAAATATTCGCACCAATATCGTCAAAACTTTTAGAGTAATTAAATCGCCATGAGCGCCCGGTTTGAGTTCCTTCATTCCGAAGAGTTTTAACCATTGACTGAGTCGCATCCAGAGATAACGTTCCCAATCGCATTAAATCAATCCCAACCCCTAACGCTGCCGCATTATATTTTCCCGCAATAATACTTCCGCCATAAACTGACCAATAATTGGATACGCCATAACTTATTTCTCCAGCCCCGAATATTGGCCCTTCTGTTTGATGAGACTGATACCTTGAGCGGCCCAAGAAAAATTTATAGCGAAATTGACCAGGACGAGATAAAAATGGTACATAGGTCGCATTGACCTGAAACGTTTTTACCTGACCGTCTTGTTCAGCGACTGTGACCTCCAGTTCCCCACGCACTGAGCTACTGAGCTCCTTAATGGAAAACGGCCCGGCTGGCACTGTGCTGTCATAGAGTATTCGCCCCTGCTGTGAAACCGTCACTCTGGCATTAGTATCCGCAATGCCATTAATTTCAGGAGAATATTCTCGCAATTTAGGCGGTAATTGGCGTTCATCACTGGTAAGCGCCAGCCCTGTATAACTCCAACTCTGCAATAAATCAGAACTAAAAGACGACTCACCAATCGTCAGCTTTGCACGCCACGCAGGTAATGCGCGGTACAGATAAATCTGATTCCAGTCCAACGAGGTACTCTTTTGTCTGAATTGCCCTGCGGTATAGCTGTAATTCCCCCGATAATTACTCCGTAAACGCCAGACACCATAATTTGCCCCCACAGTTCCATTAACCCATGCAGACTGAGAATGCCCTCCATGTTCAAGCTTACTTAGCGTTGCATCCGCACTATAGTCCAACATTAAGCCCGGAATGCCGTTATCCCAGCGTGATGGCGGTGTCCAGGAAGGATCGGTATATTCTAAATAAGCTTGAGGAATAATAAGATTGAATTGCAGTTCAGGCATGTCCGCGAATGCTTTCACACCACCCAAGGCAGAAAAATCGACGCACTGCCCGTCATGCCATAAATTAATACGATTCTGAATACGTTCCGTTAGCCCCACCTTATCCAGCAACAAGGGAGAAATGCAGGCTTCTGATGTTATTTTTTCCCCCACTTGTCGCGAGTAGAAAGGAATCGCGGTGTCCTGCGAAATATTTTGCCCATTAACCCTAAAAGTTAATTGATACCTTCCCGGCATAACATAATCAGCTTGAGAGAAGCGTGATAGATCGATATGTTGTTTATCTTCAGTGTCCAACAGATCGGTATAAAACTCTATACTCTCTTCTGCTCTTGAATTTCCATTATTTATAGCTAACAGCAAACAAAACAAAAATAAATAAAGAATTCTTTTTTTATTTATTTTATCCATAACCCTTCCTTAGCATTAATTAGGCTTTAATTGCTGTGAGCGCTATATAATAAAAGCAAATATTGTACGTAAATATGTTTAGCGCTAAACTAATTATACCCGTCGTCTTTCGAGTTGCCTCTTTGTTGGCTGCACTCGCTCACCCCTGTCACATAGTTATCTATTCTCCCGAGGTTCTCTCCTTTGCCGCCGCGATGCAATTCGAAATCCATAGGGTATAGTTTTTGGTTTAATGAAATTATCGTTGTTATTTACAATAATATTTAACTATATTTTATCACTACATTTGTTATCCCCTTAAATGTTCCAGCTTGAACTGCGCCTACACTACTATCAGTCGATTTATGGATGCTCGCTATAAATTCTAATTTAAATTTACCATTCGTGAATTGCGTAGAATCCATATCTTTATTGAAGGTAATGTCTTTACCTTGCTTCTCCTTCAATTTGACTACGACATTAGTGCCAGTATCCGTAAGCAATTCACTATTAGATGCAACTGTATTACCCATAAATTGTAAGGTAATATTTTTATAGCCATTTGTTGAACAAGTAAAATCAATTTCTACTGGTTTATCTTTAGAATAACCATTATTTAAAAATTCAGGGCTGACAATATCAAAAGTAATTGGCTGTTTTACCTTAGTTGTGTCAACTGTGCAGGGTGGCGCAATAATTTCTCCTGTAAAATTAATCGTAACTTGATCTTGTATCGGCGGCGCAGTATCCGCCAAAGAACCAAAAACACTCATTCCAAATATAAAACTGGTTATCATACAGACTCTTTTTAGTTTCATGTGTCTTATGCCTTAGTACGCTGTTGTTGAAACAAAACATTGAGTTTTTACTGACCAATATTGGAACTTATGTTTTTTACAATATTTATATAGTTGCAAAATCAAAATCGTGCACTGCTGTTTTTATATATCTTTGATTTTATTGAATATAAAAAATGATTCTTTTTTTTATTTGTTTACAATTAAGAACAATCCATCTTTTAATATTATTAAAAATGGAAATAATAAACTCTAAAAACAATAAAGGCCCACTTAAAAAGTGGGCCTTTAATTCTCAAACGAAAATAGCTATCTGTTTACTGCATGCGTGTTAAACAATTTTCTTTGACGCCTGCAAATACAGCAATTCCAAGCCAATTGTTGCCGCAGCCAACGCAGTAATTTCAGATTGGTCATAAGCCGGCGCCACTTCCACGACATCCATGCCGACAATATTCAGCGGTTGCAGAGCACGCAAAATTTTCAATGCGCGATCGGATGTCAATCCCCCAATGACCGGCGTTCCTGTTCCCGGAGCAAATGCCGGATCGAGACAATCAATATCGAATGTCAGATAAATCGGTAAATCACCCACGATGGATTTAATCTGTTCCACAACATCATCAACGCCGCGATCATTAACCTGACCGGCATCCAGCACCGTGAAGCCATTATCTGTATCGTGTTCAGTACGAATACCAATTTGCACGGAATGATGGGGATCAATAAGCCCCTCATTTGGTGCATGGTAAAACATTGTACCGTGGTCAAATTTACTGCCATTGGGATAAGTATCCGTATGGGCATCAAAATGAATCAGCGCCATTTTGCCAAAATGCTTAGCATGGGCACGCAGAAGCGGCAAAGTGACAAAATGATCGCCACCGAAAGATAACATCCGTTTACCCGATGCCAATACTTTTTCAGCATGCGCCTGCAACTTATCGCTCATGTCCTGAGCATCGCCGAAGTTAAATACCAGATCACCGCAATCCACCACATTCAGCCGTTTGCGCAAGCTAAAATTCCACGGCCAGCGGCTGCTTTCCCATGCCAAGTTGGTTGATACCTGACGAATTGCAGCTGGCCCGTGTCTGCTGCCCGCGCGCCCCGACGTCGCCATATCGAATGGGATACCGGTAATTACCCATTCAGCATCACTGCTATGAGGCTGAAAATTCAATGGAAAACGCAGAAAACCAAAGGCATTCGAAACCAAAGAATTATCAATTTGGTTTCCTAAGGAGCTAATACTCATGATGTATCCTCAAAAGTCCGTGCCACACGTTAATTTTGTCCAATTATGAGTAACAACAGTGGCACGCGACTTGTTTATGCAAAAAGATTATTCATCTTCCAAATAGGTGTAACCATATAGGCCGCTTTCAAATTCTTGCAGGAATTGTTCCTGTAAACTTTGATCCAAATCCGTTGATTTAACCTGATCATGGAAGCGGGTGAGCAGTACCTGTGGCTCCAGTTTGACGTATTGGAGCATATTGGCGACGGAATCACCTTCTTCGCTCTGCTGATAAGTAGCTTCGCCATCTTCTGATACATAAACATCAATGGCAGCGGTATCCCCGAACAAGTTATGCATATTGCCCAAGATTTCCTGATATGCGCCGACCATAAAGAAACCAATCAATGGCGGGTTATTTGGATCATAAGCCGGCATTGGCATGGTTGTCGCCACACCGTCACCATCAACATAATGATCAATGGTGCCATCTGAATCGCAGGTAATATCCAATAAGACAGCACGGCGATCCAGCGGCTTATCCAACCCTTCAATCGGAAGAACCGGGAATAACTGATCAATCCCCCATGCATCTGGCATTGACTGGAATAATGAGAAATTCACATAGAATTTGTCTGCCATGCGTTCTTGCAGTTCATCAATGATTGGACGATGCGCACGATTGCTTGGATCAAGATCCTGCTGGATATGACGACAAATGTTCAGGTACAGTTCTTCAGCCCATGCCCGCTCTGTCAGAGTCAACATGCCGTGGGCATATTGGGTATGTACATCATGCAGATCAAACTGACTGTCATGCAACCATTCACGCAGGGAACGGCGGCTGCCGTCAGATTGCATCTCCTGCCAAGTCTCCCACAAGCTGGTCAGGGGGCGTGTTGCATCATCTGCCGGCGCGCTTGTTTCAGTGAATTCGTTACGCTCAACCCCAATCACATTGGAAACCAATACTGTATGGTGAGCGGTCAGTGCACGGCCGGATTCAGTGATGACGGTTGGATGAGGCAAACCGTGTTCTTCACATGCGTCACCGATGCCCCAAATCACGTTATTCGCATACTCATTTAAACCGTAGTTGACTGAGCATTCTGACTGGGAGCGAGTACCTTCATAATCAACCCCCAATCCTCCACCGACGTCAAAGCACTGGATTTTAACGCCCAATTTAGCTAATTCGACATAAAAACGGGCAGATTCGCGCACCCCGGTTGCCACATCACGAATATTTGCCAACTGGGAACCCAAATGGAAATGCAGCAGTTGCAGGCTATCCAATCGCCCAGCAGAGCGCAGAGTCTCAATCAGTTGCAATACCTGTGCAGCCGCCAGACCAAATTTGGATTTTTCACCGCCACTGGCTTGCCATTTGCCAGAGCCTTGAGATGCAAGACGTGCCCGAACACCCAGACGCGGGATCACATTGATGCGTTCTGCTTCTTCCAATACCATCTCAATTTCAGACATTTTTTCGATGACCAGATACACTTTGTGCCCCAGTTTCTCACCGATCAATGCTAAACGGATGTATTCACGATCTTTGTAGCCATTACACACAATGACCGTACCGGTCATACCTGCATGAGCCAATACTGCCATTAATTCCGCTTTGGAACCTGCTTCCAGCCCGACAGGTTCATCAGCATTTGCCAGCGTTTCAATCACGCGGCGCTGCTGGTTAACCTTGATCGGATAAACCAGAAAGTAATCCCCTTTATAGCCATAAGATTCGCGTGCACGCTTAAACGCCGCATTGATGGAACGCAGGCGATGTTGCAAAATCTGGGGAAAGCAAAACAAAGCAGGTAAACGTAACTGTTCCTTTTCTACTTGAACTCTTTTCACCAAATCAGCGAGTTCAATTTGAGCTCCCGGTAAATCAGGGTTTGGGCAAACACTGACATTACCCAGATCATTGACATAGTAATAGCTGCCGCCCCAGTATGCGATATTGTAAGTCTGTCGCATTTTGCGAGCGATATTATCATTCATGGCAGTCTCCTTCATGGAGTCGAGGTTTGCCTTCACCTGTAAAGTCAATAACCCAAGGCACTGTTTTATCGTGCGTATCTTGCGCATTAAAAAATGTCAGGGAACAGCATGCTCTTAAATTATAGGTACGTTTAGAGGGAACTAAACAATATATTTACTGTGTGACAGTATGATGCCAACTCGATATTGCCAGCGTATTTACACCCATCGCCTTTCAAGTTGCATCATAGGGTAGATATACACGGGTAACATCGAAATGAATTCATGTTTAAAAGGAAGGAACAAGATGTGGATACATCAATAGCATAATGTGGCTGTTGGCCGTTGGCAATCAGCAGATAATGGTTCATAACCCCATTCACCCCCACATGGCTTACCTGACGCAAGCCGTTTCTCATTTGAGAAGCAGGACATATGCAAATCTCCTGCAAGCGCCGTAACTTCAAGTACAAAACTAACTTAATGTTACGCGCGCAGTTTATACCTGTAATCCAATAAAAATGCAAAATGAAATTTATCTAAATTGCGTCATTTTTCTATCCGTTTTAGGGTGAAAAACCAAAATGCTTATATACAGAAAGATATTTAAAATGAAAAAAACTGGTATCCTTAGTCAGAGTCAATTAAAATTAGCCATCTAGATGGTAAAACATCCCCCCTTATACTACCATCCACCCTTAAACCAAATTATATTTAAGGTAATGAAATATAATGACTACACACCTTTTCACTTCTGAGTCTGTTTCAGAAGGACATCCAGATAAAATTGCTGATCAGATTTCTGATGCTGTTCTTGATGCGATCTTAGAACAAGACCCCAAGGCTCGTGTTGCCTGCGAAACTTATGTTAAAACTGGCATGGTCATGGTTGGTGGCGAAATCACTACCAGTGCTTGGGTTGATATTGAAGAGATCACTCGCCGCACAGTGCGTGAAATTGGCTATACCAGTTCAGATATGGGCTTTGATGCCAATTCATGTGCTGTTATCAGTGCCATCGGTAAACAATCCCCTGATATCAATCAAGGTGTCGACCGATTAGATCCTCTGGAACAAGGGGCTGGTGATCAGGGGTTGATGTTTGGCTATGCAACCAATGAAACTGATGTGTTGATGCCAGCACCTATCACTTATGCACACCGCTTGGTTGAGCGTCAGGCTGAAGTCCGTAAAAACGGCACATTACCGTGGTTGCGCCCGGATGCAAAAAGCCAAGTAACATTCCAGTACGATAATGGCAAAATTGTTGGTATTGATGCCGTTGTGCTTTCAACCCAGCACTCAGAAGACATTGACCAAAAAGCGCTGCAAGAAGCGGTAATGGATGAAATCATCAAGCCAGTCCTGCCAACAGAATGGCTGACGCCGATGACTAAATATTTCATCAACCCAACTGGCCGTTTCGTTATCGGTGGCCCAATGGGTGACTGTGGCCTGACTGGCCGTAAAATCATTGTAGATACCTACGGCGGTATGGCGCGTCACGGCGGCGGGGCATTCTCAGGTAAAGATCCTTCTAAAGTTGACCGTTCAGCTGCCTATGCTGCCCGTTACGTTGCTAAAAACATCGTTGCGGCAGGCCTGGCAGATCGCTGCGAAATTCAGGTTTCCTACGCGATCGGTGTTGCAGAGCCAACGTCTATCATGGTTGAAACTTTTGGCACTGAAAAAGTATCCACTTCAACACTGATTCAATTGGTACGTGAGTTCTTTGACCTGCGCCCTTACGGCCTGATTAAAATGTTGAACCTGCTGCAACCAATCTATCGTGAAACTGCGGCATACGGCCATTTCGGTCGTGAGCAATTCCCTTGGGAAGCAACAGACAAAGCTGAAATTCTGCGTTCAGCAGCAGGATTAAAATAATCCTTTGCTAAATCCTGTAGCCCGCACTGTCCTATGCACTGCGGGCTTTTTTAATCAAAGTAACCCGTCCTAAATAAAGTATGTAACCGTGATGAAATCCGTCAGAGTTCCGCTTTCCTTACAGCAAGCAGTTATGCGCACAATGCGACAAAAACTGGAGCAAGCAAGTAACTTTCTGCACATAAACATTCCTGAACCTGAGATCAGCTATCGGCAACGAGGTACAATCGCGGGCAGTGCCCGGTTGCAGGCGTGGGAAATTCGTTTAAATCCTGTTTTATTGATAGAAAACCAGCAAGCATTCATTGATGAAGTCATCCCGCACGAACTGGCTCATTTACTGGCGTATCATCAATTTGGCAAAGTTGCGCCACATGGAAAAGAGTGGCGTTTTATCATGGAGACAGTGCTTAAAACGCCGGCGAATCGAACGCATCAGTTCGCGGTTCATTCTGTCCGTAGTCAAATATTCAATTACTGCTGCCGCTGCCAGCAACATGAGCTGACAATCAGACAACACAATAAAATTCTCAGGGGGAAAAGCTGTTACATTTGTCGGCAATGTGGGGAAAAGTTGCAACCAGCTAAATAACACAGGAACCAACAAGATGCTCCAATGCCAGAAACATCTTGTTATCTTGTTTAGCAATTTCTTGTTTGAAAATTTAACGTTTGAAAACTGGCTTTCTGGAAATTAACGACTTGATAATTTAGTTCAACGAATATCCACCCAGGTAATACTTATTAGTTAACAACATTTATTGGGTATCCACCTTGGTTGCTTTGATTTGCTCAGCTTCCGCAATGATTTGATCAGCCGTTTTGCCATTAAGATAATGGAAAAAATTTTGTTCCAATTGCTCTATATCTTTATGATTAATATTGCCATTCTTATTGTCTTTGAATAAATCATCGAAATTAATACTATTAACCATCGTAATATACAATGATTCATCAAATTTCAATTTCTTATCTTCGGATAAGGTATCCCTGATGTTTTCAATGGACGTTTTCAGGGCTATTTCATTTGCGCCATCAATCTTAAGTTGATTGTCACACCCCGTTAATGCAAAACCAAGCAAACAAAATACTAACAATTTTTTCATAATCCACCCCATCCATTACCGATGGTGATAATAATAGCAGAACAAAAATAAATGAGTCGCCTTAATAACTATTTTTCTTATTAAATTTTGAATATTTATGACTAAATCATTTATACCTTTGCCATGCTGGCATGTACGCCCTTTTGCTCCTGATTTGGCAGAATCATACCGATGTAACGAAAACTTAATTGATCAAATTGCAAAATTTATTGATTAGTTTGAATAATAACCGTTATCATCTATTTTGAGATAGGTTAAAATACGTTGGCAACATTCCATTTGGAAGAAAATGACGTCCACAAAATATATTATGCCTTTTGAAACATAATGTTATTTTTTTAAACTTCGTATTACCTTTGAAAACCTTGATCTTTTAAAAGCATCGCCATTACTTTTAAAATACTTCCAAACATAGCATAGCTTGTTTGAACGCTATATGAACAAAAGGCATGATGAGTTCCGCTTTACAGATTAATGAATTAATTTTTATTTAATATCATAAAGTTATATTTTTTCTCTATGAATATAACTGAAAGATAAAAGGATCAATATGTCTGTCATTCATTATCTAATGAAATACGTACTGTCAGCAGTATTCGTTTTATCACCGATATACGCTCAGGCAGAAAAAATCACCGTTAAAGATATTGCCGGCCGAACAGTGACTATCAACGCCCCCGTTGAACGGGCCATGCTGGCAGATAGCCGTGTTTTGATTGCACTCAATATTTTGCACCCCTCAGAGCCACTAAAGGGAATTGTCGCATGGGATAATGCGCTGGAAAAAAAAGCGCCTGACCTTGCCACCGCCTATGAAAAAGACTTTCCTCAGTTAAAGAAAATCCCTGTATTTCCTAATCCCTACACCAGTGATTTCAGTATTGAAAAAGCCTTAACCTATAAACCCGATCTGGTGATTTTCGATATCGGTTTAAAATCGAAACTAGACAGTAGCAACACCGTTGAGTTATTGGCAAAGAGCGGTATCCCTGTCATCTTCATTGATTTCCGCCAACATCCTTTGTCCAATACTGTGCCAAGCATGAAATTGCTGGGAACAGTTTTCGGGCAAGAAGAAAACGCGGATAAATTTATCCAGTTTTATGAAAGCCGCTTATCTTTGATCAATAAGCGTATTGCGACTTTATCCCCTAAACAGTTCCCCACCATTTTTATTGAGCGCCATGCTGGCATGCGAGGAACTGAAGATTGCTGCAATACCTTTGCGACCAATAGTTTTGGGGAGTTTGTTGCAGCGGCTGGTGCCAATAATATGGGTAACCAGTGGTTTTCTGGTATGGGAGGTAAAATTAATGAAGAACAGCTATTAACGACCAATCCTGATTATTATCTGATGACAGTCGCTAATTGGGATACTGTTCATGATAATAGCCAATCTGTTCCATTAGGCTACACTGGCGAATTGGCAACAGCAGAGAAACGTTTCCAAAAATTACTCGCTCGCCCGAAATTAAGCATATTGAAATCGTATCGTGAAAAAAACGTTATGGCTGTTTATCACCAATACTATGATACGCCATTTAATATTATTGCCGTAGAAGCTATTGCAAAATGGCTGCATCCCGATCTGTTCCGGGATATCGATCCCCACGCCGATAATATTTACGCCCATAAAACATTTACCGCCCTTGATGGCAGCGGTGTTTTCTGGATAACAGCAAAATAATGCCTTATTGATTAATGCCCGCTTGTTTCGCAAGTGGGCATCATTTCTCATACAAATTTTATTAGCCAATATATCCCATCGACAATTCCCATAATAAATATTGCATAACAATTATCATAAATAATGTTTCTTACAAGTAAGAATTTATTTCTTTTTTTATTATCACAATGATAAATCAGATTTTTTGTTTTTTATTTATTGATGCAGATCTTTTAAATTTTAATGCATGCTTTATTAAAATTAAGACTTTGTCCGATAATCACACCTGAATATATGACCTAGCATATACAGCAAACACAGTACCCGGAGAATATAATGAAAAAGCTACATGATATTGCCAAAGAACTGTTGCCCACAAAATATTATAAGATGTTGATTAATGGAGAATGGGTCGATAGCGTTTCAAAAAATACAATGAAAAGCTACAACCCTGCAACAGGGGAATTGCTGACAGAATATGCAGCCGGTAATGCCGAAGATGTTGAACTTGCCGTCAAGGCCGCTCAGCAGGCTCTTCCGGCATGGAGCAAAACTTCTGCCGCAGAAAGGCAATCTCTATTATTGAAAATCGCCGATCTACTGGAAGCGGAAGCAGAACGTTTCATTGTCCTCGAAACATTGGATGGCGGTAAAACCCAAGCTCTGTGCCGCCATTTTGACATTCCTTTTTCCATTGATCATTTCCGCTATTTTGCCGGTGTTATCCGTGCCCATTCTGATGCAAGTGATGTTATCGATAGTGATACATTGAGCTTGGTGATCAGAGAGCCAATCGGCGTGGTCGGACAGATTATTCCATGGAATTTCCCATTATTGATGGCAGCCTGGAAAATAGCCCCTGCCCTTGCAGCCGGCAATACCATTGTTATCAACCCTGCGAGCCTGACACCAATAACACTGCTTGAATTGGGCCGCATCCTGAATCAGGTTCTGCCAGCGGGCGTTGTCAATATTGTCACGGGGCGTGGCTCTGTTGTCGGCCAAGCAATCCTCGATCATGAAGGTATTAACAAGGTCGCTTTTACCGGTTCGACAGAGGTTGGTTACAACGTTGCCGCTGCCGCAGCAAAAAGGCTTATTCCTGCCACTCTGGAATTGGGCGGTAAATCTGCCAATATCGTCTTCCCTGATGCCAACATGAAAAAGGCCGTCAAGTATGCAGCCAACGCTATTTTGTTGAATCAAGGTCAGGCATGTGAATCAGGTGCCCGTCTGTTCCTGCATAAAGATATCCACGATGAATTCCTGAAAGAGCTGAAAGTGGTTTTTGAATCCGTTCGGGTTGGTGATCCTATGGACTCAGAAACTGAAATGGGCTGTCAGGTTAGTGAAGATCAGATGAACTCCATTTTAGATTACATTGAACTGGGAAAACGAGAAGGAGCCACTGTCCTGACTGGCGGAAAACGTATGGCGGGTGAAGGGTATGATGATGGTTTCTTTATTCACCCAACTATTCTTACTAATGTCACCAATGATATGCAGGTCGCACAGGAAGAAATTTTCGGGCCTGTGTTGTGTGTCATTCCATTCGACAACGAAAGCGAAGTTATCGAAATGGCCAATGACTCCGAATATGGGCTGGCTGGCGCGGTATGGACACAGGATATTAACCGGGCCATTCGCGTAGCCAAAGCTGTAAAAACAGGCCGTATGTGGATTAATACCTATCACGAGCTACCTGCTCATACTCCTTTCGGCGGTTATAAAAAATCAGGGCTTGGACGTGAAACTCACAAGATGATATTGGATGCTTATTCTGAAGTGAAAAATATCTATATCAGTATGAAAGAAGAATAATAAATCAATAAAAAATCGCCATCGCTAAAGATGGCGATTTTAATAATCGCAAGGAAATATTATTCAAAAGAAAAAGGAAGGCTATGCAAATAATCCGCTTCTACTTCCAATTCAAACAGTGTTTCTGATTTTTCGATGCACTTTCTCATCTCTTTTCCGGCATCTTGATATTCAGGATAAGCCCCACTATCAATGACTTTTCGATCTGTGTTTTGCCACTGTTCTTTTGTTGGCCACTGGGCATACCCAATATAATCGCCTGATTTATCTTTATGCAATCTGGAGCCTAACGATCCCGAAAGTAAATAGATCCCTTCCGTTCTCTTTTTCCAAGCTTTAACAAAAGCCTCTTCCATCCCGGGATAAATTTTAAATTGATAAATTGCAATAAACATAGTTATTTCCTTAAAGTTAATATTATTCAAAAAATAATTATCTTAAATATAGAAAATGGCAGATGCACAATGGATTTAAAGAGATAGAACGGCACACAAAAGACCATATAACCAAGAACTCAAAATAGATAAGCGTATGTTTATAGAAATAGAGACTGAAGCGAGTGTAATATCATTTGAGATAGCTAAGAATATTATTTGATAGATAATTTGATCTATCTATCAATTATCAAAATATATCACAGGAATAATACTCATTTTTATCACATGACTTAACAGTGTCTCCAAGATTTTACAGCCGATAATTAACCGGCCTTACTGGAAAGAGAATGAAAGAAAAATACCCATACTGTTTCCTATGGTATAGTTCATTATAATAGATAAAGTAATAATATATTTAATCATGTTATAATTTCTCTCTAAATGAATAAAACCCATGCAATAAATAATATTGATTTATTGAGAATACTTTTGAGTATTTTTTCAATAAAAAAATGGCCACCTTTAAGGCAGCCATTTTTCATCATAGTCTATTTAGTCATTAGATCCAGAAAAACCAAGCAACAACGGAAATAATGGCTATACATGCCAGATTCAATACAATGCCCACTCTCACCATTTCCGATTGTTTGATATAGCCGGAGCCATAAACAATTGCATTAGGCGGTGTTGCTACTGGCAACATAAATGCACAAGATGCACCGATACCAATAATCATGGTCAGAACGATAACCGGCATACCCAGTGCTTCGGCAACGGTCGCGAAGATAGGTACAAGCAGTGCCGCACTTGCAGTGTTACTGGTAAATTCGGTCAGGAAGATGATAAAGGCAGCTATCGCAACGATGATGACAAACCACGGGCTGGTGCCAAACGTTGATGCCATACCATTCGCCATGACTTCGCTGGCGCCTGAAATTTTCAAAACAGCGCTCAGTGTCAGACCGCCACCGAATAGCATCAGGACGCCCCATTCAGTGTTGTTTTGAATCTGTGACCATGATGATACGCCAGTCACGCCAATCAAAATTGCCGCACTGACTGCAATGATGGTATCCAGATCTTTTACACCGCCCAGAGCATCACTAATAACAGAACTAAAAATCCAGCATACAACTGTCAGCGAGAAAATGCCCATGGCAATTAAGCGCTTACCATTCCACTCCAGATGTTCCAGCTCCAGATCAAATTTGTGATTCAGGTTCGGGCGCAGCATGAAATACATCAATGCCACCATAACAGGCAACAGAATAAGCACCATCGGTACGCCATATTTCATCCATGTGACGAAATCCATACCTAATTGTGCAGCAGCAATGGCATTGGGTGGACTACCAACTAATGTCCCCAAGCCACCAATACTGGCGCTGTATGCAACCCCCAACAGAACAAATACGAATGTGTTGCGTTCAGTACGCACATCCAAATTAGCCAGAATGCCGAGGATCAATGGCAACATCATTGCCGCAGTTGCTGTATTGCTTATCCACATGGAAAGCACTGCGGTAATGCCAAAAATCAATAATACCGCCACCGACAAACGCCCACGGGCAATCATCAGCAAACGGTTAGCAATCAACCTGTCCAGACCTTGGATATGTAGCGCTGTAGCCAATGCAAAACCACCGAAGAATAAAAATATAATCGGATTTGCAAAAGATTTCAGCGCGTCACCTGTATTCATCAACCCCATCAAAACAGCCAGAATTGGAACACACAGTGCGGTAATTGTGACATGAATGGCTTCCGTGAGCCATAAAACACCAACAAATGCCATCAATGCCAAGCCTGCATTTGCTTTTTCCCCATAAGGTAAAAACTTAAGCAGAGCCACAAGCAAGATGATGTCCAGCGCGAGGATAATTAAACCTCTTTTACTTGAGGGCATCGGCCCAACCGCTGGCGCTAAAGATTCAGAAGCGTCCATGAAGACTCCGTAAAACAATGAAACATAACCCTGTAATGTAAAAAGAATAATTAATGAATCATTGCCGTAAATGTTAAAGAATTACATTACATGTGAAATAATAAGGTGTCTTAACGACAAAGAAAATACTAGGTGAATGATTTTGGGATCTACCGCGCGGGATTTGTTTTATTTGTGAATAATTATTCTAAAATTAACCAAAAATTTCCAATAAATTCACAAATTAGTTAAATATTAAGATAAATAATCATACTAATAAAATAAAATTTTCTCTTATTAAAAAGGCGGAAAAGAGTTAACTCTTCCGCCAATACATAAAAAATATTTATTTTTTATTAAAGATGAGTCAGATTACGCCTGACCTTTTACTTCTTTCAATCCGTTGAAAGGTGCACGATTACCCAGTGCTTCTTCGATACGGATCAGCTGGTTATATTTAGCAACACGATCAGAACGGCTCATGGAACCCGTTTTGATTTGGCCTGCCGCAGTACCTACTGCCAGATCAGCAATGGTTGCATCTTCAGTTTCACCAGAGCGGTGTGAGATAACCGCAGTATAACCCGCGTCTTTTGCCATCTTGATTGCAGCCAGAGTTTCAGTCAAAGAACCGATCTGGTTGAACTTGATCAGGATGGAGTTCGCGATGCCTTTTTCGATACCTTCTTTCAGGATTTTGGTGTTGGTTACGAACAGATCGTCACCAACCAACTGGATTTTGTCGCCCAGTACTTTAGTTTGATAAGCAAAACCGTCCCAGTCAGATTCGTTCAAGCCATCTTCGATGGAAACGATTGGGTACTCTTTGGTCAAGCCTTCCAGATAGTGGGTGAATTCCTGAGAAGTGAAAGTTTTGCCTTCGCCTTTCAGTTCGTAATTCCCGGTGGCTTCGTTATAGAACTCAGAAGCGGCACAGTCCATAGCCAGAGTAATATCTTTACCCAGTACGTAACCTGCCTGTTCAACAGCTTCTTTGATTGCTGCCAGTGCCGCTGCGTTGGATTCCAGGTTTGGCGCATAGCCACCTTCATCACCTACCGCAGTACTCATGCCTTTTGCTTTCAGTACTTTTGCCAGATTATGGAATACTTCAGAGCCGATGCGCACAGCTTCTTTCAAAGTGCTTGCGCCAACTGGCTGGATCATGAATTCCTGAATATCTACGTTGTTATCTGCGTGCTCACCACCGTTGATGATGTTCATCATTGGCAGAGGCATGGAGAATTTACCCGGAGTACCGTTCAGCTCAGCGATGTGCTCATACAGAGGCATACCTTTTGCTGCAGCCGCTGCTTTGGCATTCGCAAGGGAAACAGCCAAAATCGCGTTAGCACCGAAGTTAGATTTGTTTTCAGTGCCATCCAGTTCGATCATGATTTTGTCGATGTTAGCCTGATCTTTCGCATCCTGACCAACCAGAGCCTGTGCAATCGGGCCATTGACCGCAGAAATTGCTTTCAGTACACCTTTGCCCATGAAGCGAGATTTGTCGCCATCACGCAGTTCCAGTGCTTCACGGGAACCGGTAGATGCGCCTGATGGTGCAGCAGCTAAACCAACAAAGCCACCTTCCAGATGCACTTCTGCTTCTACAGTTGGATTACCACGGGAGTCGATGATTTCACGGCCAAGTACTTTAACGATTTTGGACATTCGGTTTTCCTCAAATCACAAGTTAAATTTCGGACAACAGGTCGAATCTAACAACAATAAAAATAACTTCTTTTAAGGTTATCAGACTAAAACCAACCCATTGCCCCATATCTTATTTCAACTGGCCTTTCTGATATTTGCCTGCTGCTTCAACAAAGCCGGCAAATAGCGGATGACCATCGCGAGGCGTCGAAGTGAATTCAGGGTGGAACTGGCATGCCACAAACCAAGGGTGGGCCGGGTTCTCAATAATTTCCACCAGTTTGTTGTCAATTGAACGACCTGCAACACACAAACCTGCATCTTCAAGGCGCTTCAACAACAAATTGTTCACTTCATAACGGTGGCGGTGACGCTCAGTGATGTCATCCTGACCATAAAGTTTACGCACCAAGCTACCTTCGGTCAGATGACACAGTTGACCACCAACACGCATCGTTCCACCGAGATCGCTCTCTTCGCTGCGAACTTCGAGGTTGCCATTCTCATCACGCCATTCGGTGATCAGACCAACAACCGGTAACTTACATTCAGGTTCAAACTCAGTGGAGTTAGCACCTTCCAGACCTGCAACGTTACGGGCAAACTCAATCAGAGCTACCTGCATACCCAGACAAATGCCCAAATAAGGGACTTTGTTCTCACGGGCATAACGTGCAGTCATAATCTTGCCTTCGACACCACGGCCGCCAAAGCCACCCGGCACCAGAATCGCATCCAGGCCTTTCAGTATTTCAACGCCACGGGTTTCAACGTCCTGTGAATCAATCAACTTGATGTTGACCGTCAGGCGATTTTTCAGCCCACCGTGCTTCAGTGCTTCAATCACTGATTTATAAGCATCTGGCAGCTCAACGTATTTACCGACCATCCCGATGGTAACTTCACCTGATGGATTGGCTTCTTCATAAATGACCTGCTCCCATTCGGACAGATTAGCTTCCCGGCATTCGATGCTGAATCGTTTACAAATATAATCATCTAAGCCTTGAGATTTCAAGAGGGCTGGGATTTTATAAATGGAATCAACATCTTTTAAAGAGATAACCGCTTTCTCTGGAACGTTACAGAAAAGCGCAATTTTTGCCCGCTCATTGGCTGGGATGATGCGATCTGAACGGCAGATCAGTACGTCCGGCTGGATACCAATGGAGAGCAATTCTTTCACGGAATGTTGGGTCGGCTTAGTTTTCACTTCGCCCGCTGCGGCCATGTAAGGCACCAAAGTCAGATGCATGAACAGGGTATTTTCGCGACCGACTTCAACCGCCATCTGACGAATGGCTTCAAGGAATGGCAGGGATTCGATATCACCAACAGTGCCGCCGATTTCTACCAATACAACATCATGGCCTTCTGCGCCACGAATAATGCGGTCTTTAATTTCGTTGGTGATGTGAGGAATAACCTGAATGGTTGCGCCCAAATAATCGCCACGGCGTTCTTTGCGCAACACTTCGGAGTAAACACGGCCGGTCGTGAAGTTATTGCGGCGTGTCATTTTGGTTCGGATGAAACGTTCGTAGTGACCTAAATCAAGATCAGTTTCAGCGCCGTCTTCGGTAACGAAAACTTCCCCGTGTTGGGTTGGGCTCATTGTGCCTGGATCGACGTTGATGTACGGGTCCAGTTTCATAATAGTGACATTGAGTCCACGGGCTTCGAGTATAGCCGCCAAAGAGGCTGCGGCAATGCCTTTACCCAGAGAGGATACGACCCCGCCGGTCACAAAAATATAATTAGTTTTCATGCTGAACCTGAAAGTTTAGGTTTAAAAGAATGATGAATATAACAGGACGGGAAAGCAGTATACCCTAACCTTAATTTCGCTACAAACCATCTGAGCAGGTTAACCTACCCAACAATCAGTAACACAGCGAAACAAACCTTCTGCTTTCCTTTTAAATTCATCAAGTTATTAGTGTAAAAATTTTTCACCTGATTCAGGTTATTCAGCCTTTCATGCAACTTCCATTTGGCTATTTCTAGACAATTTGTCGTGATGACAACGCTATGGCTGCTGCTTTTTAACCCGCTGCCACATTTCTTCCATCTCATCCAGTGTAGCAGTTTCCAGTGACAGGCCTTTGTCGAGGATCAGTTTTTCGACGTTACGGAAGCGATTTTCAAATTTATTGCAGCCTTTTTGCAGCGCCATTTCAGGATCATTCCCCAGATGACGGGACAAATTCACAACCGCAAACAATAAATCACCTAATTCTTCTTCCAATCGGGCTTCATCAACAACGGCCTGCTGTGCTTCATCCATGACTTCATCAATTTCTTCATAGACTTTATCCAACACCGGGCCAAGGGTATCCCAATCAAAACCGACAGCAGCACAGCGCCTTTGAATTTTATACGCTTTCATTAATGCGGGCAGGCTGGCGGGAATATCATCCAAGACTGAATGTTGGTTTTTTTCTGCCCTTTCTGCGGCCTTGCGCTGTTCCCAGCTCCCGGCCACTTCTTCGCTGCGGGTTCCGGCTTGTTGGTTGAAAATATGGGGATGGCGGCGCTCCAATTTATCACACACCGCCTCACAGATATCATCAAAATCAAATTGTTGCTGTTCTTGCGCCATTTGAGCGTAAAACACGATATGAAACAGCAAATCCCCCAACTCTTCTTTCAAGGCATCGGCATCATTGCGTTCAATCGCATCAAGGACTTCATAGGTTTCTTCCAGCGTATAAGGGGCAATTGAGGCAGAAGTCTGTACTTTGTCCCAAGAACAACCATTCTGGGGATGGCGCAACTGCGCCATAATCCCCTTCAGTCTTTCAATAGAAATAGGTTTCATTTTATCCATGTTTTGGTCAGTTACCGTGTAAACGTCTGGCTTCAATAACATCAGGCAATTGATTGAGTTTCGCCAATACCCGCCCGAGCACTTGTAAGTTGTAGATCTCAATATTCATATCAATGGTGGCAAGTTGCTGCTTAACATCGCTCCTGCTGCTGACCCCGAGCACGTTGACTTTTTCATTGGCAAGGATAGTGGTGATGTCCCGCAATAATCCACTGCGATCATTAGCAAGTACCCGCACCACAAGGGAGTAGCCGCTAGAGTAGCTTTCGCCCCAAACGGCATCGACAATCCGCTCCGGTGAACTGGCTTCCAGTTCGACCAATTGGTCACAGTCAGCACGGTGAATGGAGATCCCCCGCCCACGGGTAATAAACCCGATAATTTCATCGCCCGGAATTGGCTGGCAGCAACGGGCAATGTGATGCATCAGGTTGCCAACGCCTTCGACAACAACACGGCCATTATCTTTCGGGGTACTGCGAGCGGTATGGGCTTTGTTTTCCAAGGTGCGAAGCGCTTTGCGATCTTCTTCTTCCGCCGTGGTTTTGTTGAATTTACTTTGCAGGAAATTCACCAACTGATGGATGCGAATGTCACCAACACCGATCCCCGCCAATACTTCTTCCAATGAATGGACGTTATAACGGGCAATCAGTTCTTTTTCGGCCTCTTTAAGCGTAATACCCAAATGTGCCAATTCGTTATCCAGCATCTGGCGGCCAGCAATGATATTTTTGTCACGATCTTGCTTGCGGAACCAGTTATGGATTTTCGCCCGACCACGGCTGGTGGTGACATAGCCAAGGTTTGGATTCAACCAGTCCCGGCTTGGATTAGGCTGCTTCTGGGTGATGATTTCAATCTGATCGCCCATTTGAAGTTGGTAGCTGAAAGGGACGATTCGCCCGCCTATTTTTGCCCCAATGCAACGATGCCCGACATCACTGTGAATATGATAGGCAAAGTCCAGCGGTGTAGACCCCGTTGGCAGGTCAATGACATCCCCTTTTGGCGTAAAGACATAAACGCGATCATCAAACACCTGACTGCGCACTTCATCCAGCATTTCGCCGGTATCCGCCATCTCTTCCTGCCATGCTATCAATTTGCGCAGCCATGCAATGCGGCTTTCATAACTGCCGGATTTGCCGCCGCCAATAGCAGTGCCTTCTTTATATTTCCAATGTGCGGCAACCCCAAGCTCCGCATCATCATGCATCTGGCGGGTGCGGATCTGAATCTCAAGAGTTTTGCCATTGGGCCCCAAGACAACGGTATGAATGGATTGATAGCCGTTCGGTTTTGGGTTTGCAACATAATCGTCAAATTCATCGGGCAGATGGCGATAGTGAGTATGCACTATTCCTAATGCGGCGTAGCAATCCTGCAAACGATCGACAACAATTCGCACAGCGCGCACGTCAAACAACTCATCAAACGCCAAAGATTTTTTCTGCATTTTGCGCCAAATGCTGTAAATATGTTTGGGACGCCCGTATATTTCACCACTGATCCCTTCTTTCAGCATGTACTTACGCAACGTGGTAATGAATTTCTCGATATATTGCTCACGATCAATTCGGCGTTCATGCAGCAGCTTGGCAATTTTTTTATACTCATCGGGATGCAGATAACGGAAGCAGAAATCTTCCAGCTCCCATTTTAATTGCCCAATTCCCAAACGGTTGGCAAGGGGAGCATAGATATTGGAGCACTCTTTGGCCGCCAGTACCCGCTCATCCTCAGTAGCATCTTTCACTTCCCGCAAATGGGCAATACGTTCTGCCAGCTTAATGATCACGCAGCGGAAATCTTCCACCATTGACAATAGCATCCGGCGAACATTATCGACTTGCGTAGAACAAGTTGAATCAGTGTGAGTCGCTTTCAACTGGCGAATGGCATCCATTTCCAGCACGCCGGTCACCAGATTTGTAATCTCCTTACCAAACTTTTCTGTCACTGTTTCATTGTCGAGCAGTTTAGAATCAAGGATGGGGAAAAGTAGCGCAGCACGCATACTGTCATTGTCCATGCTCAATGTAGACAAGATCTCCACCATTTCCACACCGCGCCACAGCAATAATTCCGCATTGGGGTGATCTTGAACTTTTTCGTGACAGTAATGCCAGGTTTCAACCAATTTCTCACTGGATTGTGGATTGGTGATATTTAAACTCGCGATCCACTTATCGACAGCGAATTCCCCCGCTGGCGTAAGGTGCGCACTTCTTACCGCAACCATAATTTCTCCCTACTCGATAACCATTGGCTCATGGCTGACCATTATTTGCGGCTATTTGTTTCATGAACAAATGCTTCGTTGACAAACGGTTCACGAACAAACAGCGCCATGGACTCCAGATGGCCGGTGTGCGGAAACATATCCAGCATCCGCACACTAACAAGATGATAACCAGCCTCCAGCATAACTTTGCTGTCCCGTGCCAGAGTTGTGGGGTTACAGGAAACGTAAACCACTTTTTCAGGGGCCAGTTTTACTAAGTGTGACATGACACCCGCAGCACCTGCGCGGGCGGGATCCAACAACACCTTATTGAATCCTAACGCAGCCCAAGGCTGCTGATGAATATTCGATTCCAGATTTTCATGGAAAAATTCGACATTCCGGAGTTTATTTAGCTGCGCATTATATTGCCCACTCGCGACCAGCGCGGCAACTCCTTCTACGCCAACCACCGACTGCACTTTAGTTGCAATCGGCAGCGTAAAATTGCCCATCCCGCAAAACAGATCCAATACCCGGTCTGTTGGCTGCAAATCCAGCCATGACAGCGCCTGAGCGACCATTTGCTGGTTAACTTCATCATTAACCTGAATAAAATCCTGCGGGCTGAATACTAATTTTAAACCATTTACCTGATACCACGGCTCTTCTTGTGCCTCAATTAAAGGCTCAAGTGTTTTCTCATCCCCTGCCAGATAAATCTTCACCTTATTCTGCACTGAGAAAGTGCGTAACGTCTCCCGGTCTTCGTGCTTTAAAAGATCAAGGTGACGCAAAACCAGCAATGGGCCATTATCAGCCAGCACCAATTCAACATGCCCCAGCCGTTTGGCGGCATTCAGTTGGTTCAGGCACTGAGACAACGGTTGCAATAACCGTTCCAGATCTGGATGCATGACGGAACACTGCTTAATGTTGACCAAATCATTGCTCTGGCTCTGGCGAAACCCCATCAGCAGGGTGCGCTGCTTGGCATGATATTGCAGGCCGAGTCTGGCCCGGCGCCGATAGCCATATTCCGGGCCATGAATAATGGGATGTGCACTGATGTTAGCGCCTGTCTCCCGCTGGATCAGATGTTCCAACACACTGGCTTTTGTGTCGGCCTGCAACCCGATGACAACGTGTTGTTGCTGGCATCCGCCACATGCCTTGAAATGCGGGCAGCGGGGGGTAACACGGTGCGGGCTGTCCGATAGCCGCTTCACCACCCTGGCCTTCGCGAACTGGCGTTTTTCTTCTGTCAGTTGTATCTGGGCCTGCTCACCCGGCAATAACCCTGAAATAAAAATAGTTTTTCCCTTATGGCGGGCAATGCCTTGCCCTTGGGCATCAAGGTTATCTGCGGTAACTGAAATAATGCCTTGGTTTACGGAACGACGATTTGGGGAGTAAAATTGCACCATGATTCTGACTGACTTTAAGAAATTTAGTTTTGATTTTCCCACAATGGACGCCTATGACCAAATATAGCCTACGCACCCGTATGATGAGCCTGATATTGGTTCCTGTTTTACTGGTCGGAACGCTTGTGAGTATATCATTTATCTCATACCGCTATTATGAGTTGAAGAGCCTGATAGTCCGCAGTGGGATCAGTATTATTGAGCCGTTATCCATCGCCAGCGAAGTGGGCATTAACTTAGATAACCGCAAGCGGGTTAAGTCATTGATAAACAGCCTGCATCGACGAAACTCTGAAATTGTCAGGGCAATTGCCATTTTCGATGAGCATCATCAATTATTCGATATTTCGAACAATAAATATGATGTCAATCGCCTGAGATTGACGCCTGACGAGCCTATTCCGACCACATTAACTAAAACTGAGTATGGGAATAGCATTATCCTGAAGATGCCCATTATCTCAGAAAGCCCCTCTTCTCAATCATGGCAAAATGCTGCCAACAGTACGCAGCCCATCGGTTATATTGCGATTGATCTGGATTTGCGCGCCGCCCAACTCCAGCAATACAAAGAAATTGCCACCTCAATTATCTTATTGATTCTGTGTTTGGGGGGAACCGCTTTGTTTGCCTACGCATTGGTGCGCAAAGTGACACAGCCGCTGAACTGTATGGTTGAAGTGGTGGATCGTATCCGGCAGGGGCATCTGGATAGCCGCGTAACCGGTGCCATGCCCGGTGAACTGGCTGCCCTCCAAAATGGCATTAATACCGTGGCAGGCTCGCTTTCTAAATACAAGGATGAAATGCAGCTTCACATTGATCAGGCCACGTCTGATTTACAAATCACTATGGAGCAGCTGGAAATTCAAAATGTTGAGCTGACCCTCGCCAAAAAGCGGGCGCAGGAAGCCGTCAGGATCAAAACGGAATTTCTCGCCAATATGTCCCACGAATTGCGCACACCGCTGAATGGCGTTATTGGCTTTACTCGCCAAATGTTAAAAACCCCCATCACATCCCAACAGATGGAATATCTTTATGTCATTGATCGTTCAGCCAATAATCTACTTAAAATCATCAATGACATTCTGGATTTCTCCCGGCTGGAATCCAACAAGTTGGTTTTGGATCAAGTCCCTTTTCTGCTGCGGGATACCGTCAATGAAGTGATTGAGCTGCTTACTCCTGCTGCCAGCGTGAAAAACCTGCCGCTGTATCACCATATTGACGAAGAATTGCCGAACCTGATGATTGGCGATCCCATTCGTTTGCAGCAAATACTCACTAACTTGATTGGCAACGCAATTAAATTTACGGATAAAGGGTGTGTAACGCTGGATATCAAATTACGCCAGCACCAACATCACCTTGTGCAAATCGATTTTGCTGTAACCGATACCGGTATCGGCATTAAGCCCGAATATCGCCCGATACTGTTTCAGGCCTTCAATCAGGCTGATGCCAGTATAACCCGCCATTACGGCGGAACCGGGCTTGGTTTGAGCATCACCAAAAGATTAGTCAATGAAATGAAAGGTGAAATTGATTTCACCAGCGAACTGGCCAAAGGCACCGTGTTCTATTTTGACATCTGGCTGGAAAAAGAAGAGTTTTTGCTGGATTCACTATCAAAACACTTGCCTGCCTTTTCTGCGGCAGCACGCTTGCCAATGACTGTCATGGCCGTAGACGACAATCCCGCTAACCTTAAATTAATCGGCACATTGTTGGGTGAGCAAGTTGAAAGCACCTTGCTGTGTAGCAGTGGCATGGAAGCCTTGGAGATGGCAGAAAAACATGCTCTGGATCTGATTTTGATGGATATCCAGATGGCAGATATGGACGGAATACAGACGTCCAAGCAGATCCATCAACTATCCCGCCATAAAACAACACCGATTGTGGCTGTCACGGCTTTTGCCTGCAATGAAGCCAAAAACACGCCATTTATCGATTGCCTTACAAAGCCCTTGGATGAAAATCGTCTGAAAACATTGCTGAATCAATTTTGCCCGCCGGAAAAAAAAGGCCAGTCGGAAAAAAACCAAGCCATCGATTGGGACATGGCTCTGAAGCAAACTGCGGGTAAAGAGCCACTGGCAAGGGAGATGCTGGAAATGCTGCTCCAGACATTGCCTGAAATGAAAAACATGATTGAACTTGCCTTGCTCCCTGATGGCGGGGTGGCTCGCAAACACTTTCAGCATTATATCCACCAATTGCACGGCTGTTGCTGCTATAACGGTGTTCCAAAGCTGAAAGCGATTTGCGAAGTGGTCGAAAAACAGCTGCAACAAAACATTGATTTACTCGATTTGGAGCCGGAACTACTGGAATTCATAGATGAAATCAATCATGTCATTGAGGCTGCCCCCGATATTCTCAGAGCAACCAAGCCCCTTATTTCGTCACCATAAACTTGCGGTATTCCTCGTAAGCATAATGGTCAGTCATGCCACTGATATAATCCTGAATGAGACGTGCCCGATAATAAAATTCGATAACATCTTTATCAGCTTCATCAGTGGCAACTATTCCCTCCACGGCTTCGTTATACGCCAGACGATGCTTGGTGGAAAGTTTGTGCAACAGACGGGTTTCAATAAAGAATTTAGTGTGAAAATTATTCTGGTTCAGCTCCATGAAATCCTGTCTGGACATCTCCAGCAAAGGGCTATAAACATCCAGCAATCCGTTGATAATCCGGTAGCCCTGTAATTCCAGCTCTTCCACTTCGGGATGATTGAAAACACGGGTACGCGTCACGCTCTTCAATGTTTTCAATAAACGATGCTCTTCGCTATCCCCTTCCAGCAAGGCATGGTTATATGTGCCTGCATAGATTTCCGGCAAATTCTCAATGAACAAACGGGAAGTATAAGGCACCAATTTTCCCGTGATAAATACCCGCAGATACATAAAAAACTGTTCATGGATATTGCGGCGAACTTCATTATGGAGTGTTTTCTTATGGGCTTGTATCACCGTGGATTCAAATAAATCCCCTTTCCTGTGACCGCCATTTTTCTCCCACTCTGCCTTTAGGTATTCCACCAATTGTTCGACATTAAAAATGCCTTTTTCAACGGCATCGTCCAAGTCAGCAATGCAATACGAAATATCGTCGGCAGCTTCCATAATGTATGTCAGCGGAAAGCGGCAAAACTCCCCCATTTGCAGCTCTTTTCTCAACTCATGGATAAAACTGTTTTCTGACCAGTAATAACCCTTTTTCTTCATCAAGTAACTGAATTCAGGAAGAGGCGGGTCAAGGCGATAAGCCGGGCAGGTATATTTCAAGATACAGCCTATCTGGGCATAGGTGAGATTCAACCGCAGTAAATTATGCGCCAGACGGATAGCCTGGGCATTGCCTTCAAACTGGCATAAATCCTTGCGCAATTGTCGGCGGAAGAGATCTTTCTTTTCTTCCCCTGTCAGCCGCAATGCTGGCACATTACAGCCATCCTGCCGGTTTTCTGTTGTGAGCGAATAATCAGGATCCAGCCGGCGGGAAAACCAATCTTTAATCGCGGCTTCCCCAAAATGACCGAACGGAGGATTGCCGATATCATGCATTAAACAGGCCATTTCAATCAGGCTTTCAAAAGCGAGTAAGCGCTCACCTAGGCCATATTCCTGTAGCAAACCTTGCTTTGTCAGTTCCGAAATAATCGTTTTTGAGATGTAGCGACCGATTTGCTGCACTTCGAGCGAATGTGTCAATCGGCTGCGCACAGCAGCATTGCGTTCCAAAGGGAATACCTGCGTTTTCTGCTGCAATCGGCGAATGGCGGCCGAGTTAATGATCCGTCCACGGTCACTCTCAAATTGGCGTGTCACATAATCTTCATCATCAGAATGGATAGAAGATTTACTGAACTTACGCTGGTAATTCAACTTCTGTTTGAAATCAATCTTAGACATCAGTCCCCCATACTAAATGAAACGATGATTTAGAATTGAGCTCTCCGGTAAATGCCCATTCAATGATACACTTTCCGACTAAATCAACCGGTTAATAAAAAGTGAGTATGACACAATGAAAATAGGCGTAATAGGTGCAATGGAACAAGAGGTGACTTTCTTGCGTGACCAGATTGAAGGTCTGCAAACATTGTCACGAGGCGGATGCGAGATTTATACCGGAAAATTGAATGGCGTTGACATCGCTTTGCTGAAATCCGGTATTGGTAAAGTTTCTGCCGCGCTTGGAACCACATTATTGATAGAACATTGCCAGCCAGATTTCGTGATTAATACCGGTTCCGCCGGCGGCCTTGACCCTAAATTAAAAGTGGGCGATATCGTCGTTTCCGAAGAAGTTCGCTACCACGATGCTGATCTTACTGCGTTTGGCTATGAAGCCGGACAGATGGCGCAGTGCCCGGCAGCATTCATTGCTGATGCCGCATTGGTAGCTTTGGCAGAAAAATGCATCCAATCCCTCGACCTCAATGCAGTACGTGGCCTAGTTTGCAGCGGTGATGCCTTTATCAATGGCTCTGAACCATTGGCCCGCATTCGAGCCATCTTCCCGAAAGTCGCGGCGGTTGAAATGGAAGCGGCTGCCATTGGCCATGTTTGCCATCAATATAAAGTGCCGTTTGTTGTTGTTCGTGCCATTTCTGACATTGCCGATCAAGAATCCCATATCAGCTTTGATGAGTTTTTAGTTGTTGCTGCCCGTGAATCCACACGCATGGTCAATGCCATGCTGACCGAACTAAGCAAACAATAATCCCCTCTTAAAGTGGAGCACCGATAATGAAATCATGTGTGAAAACTGCCCTTCATCGTTCTGTTTGGCTGGCATTCTCATTCCTTTTATATGGTTTTGTGTATAGCTTTGTATGTACTTTCAGTGCTCCGCTTTATGCGGCTGCATCCCGTGTTATCAGTCTGGCACCCTCAACAACAGAATTGGCCTACGCTGCGGGATTGGGAGATAAACTTGTCGCAGTTAGTGCTTACTCCGATTATCCCGAGGCAGCAAAAAAACTGGAGCAAGTCGCAGATTGGCAAGGAATCAATGTCGAGCGGATTATCGCACTGAAACCTGATTTGGTTTTGGCATGGCGCGGCGGAAACCCCCAACGCCCTCTGGAACAACTTGCCGCCTTGGGCATTCCGATTTTTTATTCTGATGTAAAAAAAATAGAAGATGTGGCAACAGAGCTGGAAAAACTCGCCAACTATAGCCCCAATCCTGACGTGGCTAAAAAATCGGCCGCAGATTTTCTCCAGAAGTTGAACCAGCTCAAACAGGACTATGCCAATCCACAACCCAAGCCTGTATTTTTGCAGTTTGGCATGAATCCTATTTTTACCTCATCCGATCACACTATCCAAAGTGAAATTGTCTCCCTGTGTGGCGGCAGGAATATTTTTGCTGACAGCCCTGTTCCTTGGCCGCAAGTTAATCGTGAGCAGGTCATTGTCCGTAAACCGGAAGTCATTGTCATGGGCGGAACGGAAGAACAAAAACAGCAAGTCGCTGATTTTTGGAAACCCCAGTTGAATATTGAAATTATCGCCCTGAATGATGACTGGTTCAGTCGGGCCGGGCCGAGAATAGTTCTCGCCGCAGAACAACTTTGTCCGCTATTAAAATAACTATAAAAACAAACGCTATTTTATCTTCGTGCGTTTTTTTAGCAGGCTGTGCGCGACAATGCCAACGACTAAGCCCCAGAATACTGAACTGACGCCCAGTAAATTTGCGCCGGAAGCGGTGGTCAGAAAACAGATTATGGCAGCATCTCTGGTTCTTTCATCTTTGATGGCCAGATTCAAACTATTGGCAAAAGTGCCAATCAGCGCTAATCCGGCCAAACTTTTTATTAACGTGCTTGGAAAAGCGCTGAACAAATAGAAAATTGCCCCACCCAAAACACCCGCCAATAAATAGCAAAAACCCGCGCTGACAGCAGCAACATACCGTTTCTGCTTATCTGGATGGACATCACTTCCCATACAAATTGCAGCGGTAATTGCAGAAATACAAATACTGAACCCTCCCAGAGGAGCCAGAATGATGGCAGTTAACGATGTCCAAGTCAGTAATTTAGATGCACGGGGAGGATATCCCGCTGCTTGTAATGTCGCGGTTCCCGGGGCATTTTGTGAAACCATGGTGACGATAAAAAATGGAATCCCAATACTAATGAGTGCGGTTGCATTAAATTGTGGCATAACCAGTTCCGGCATGGAAAACGCGATGCTTTCACCCGCCAAGTTTAAATCACCACTTATAATACAAACAATCAATCCAACCATCAGTGTCGAGATGACTGCATATAACGGGAAATAGCGACGGGCAATTAAGTAAACAAATAGCATTGCACCGCACAGCCAAAAATTGATTGGTAATACTACAAATGCATCCAAGCAGAAACGGAGTAATATTCCGGCCAACATCGCTGCGGCTATGGAGTGTGGAATATAATTCATCAATCTGGCAAATAACCCAGTGATACCGCATATCAACATTAATGCCGAAGCAAAAATAAAAACACCAATGGCTTCATTAACGGAAATACCCGAAACATTTGTCGCCAGCAATGCAATTCCCGGTGTTGACCAAGCCGTCAAAATAGGAGTGCGATAATAAAGCGATAATGCAATTGTCGTGATCCCCATTCCGAAGCCAAGCATACTTAACCAAGCACCTATTTGTGAAGGTTCAACACCGATGGCGGTCATCGCTTGGAGAATTATCGCAATTGAACTAGCATATGAAACTAATACGGCAACAAATCCTGTAATAAAAGCTGCCGGTGAAAAATCCTTAAAAAATGATAAATTAAACATCTTGCATGACCTATTGGACGTTATAACGGACGATAGTATCATCGCGCATTATAACGCTCAATCATGCATTGACTTTTGAGACAGCACCAATGAGTGATATCACATCGAAAATTGCTGAAACATTTAAATCATTAAGAACCTCTCGTGAATTAAGCCTCAGCCAAGTGGCTAAACTGACAGGCGTCAGCAAAGCCATGCTTGGGCAAATTGAACGAGGCCAATCATGCCCAACAGTTTCGACACTATGGAAAATAGCAACCGGCTTTAATATTGCTTTTTCAACTTTTTTAGAAGGTGCCACCCCTCAGCCTCAACCTGTATTACACCGATTCAATGAATTACCTACCTTTGAACAAAACGATTCAGGTATGCGGGTAATACCACTCGTCCCCTTTGATGATGAACTCTTCATCGATTTATTGAAAATAGAGTTGATACCAGGCGCCTCAAGTGAATCTTCTCCACATGAATTTGGGGTGATCGAGCATATTGTCGTGCTTAGTGGAGTATTAGATCTGCGTATCAATGAGACTTGGCATAAAATTTCAGCCGGTGAATCCATACGTTTTCATGCTGATTGCCATCATGCCTATACTAATTCAGGAGATGACGTTGTCGTTCTCCATAACCTTATTCACTATCCTCATAAGTGACTATTCACACACCTATTTCGCCTGTAGTGCAAGCGGGTAACAATTGAAACACAGAAAGTCCCTGAATAATTCCCGTTATATTTCCCCGTTCACATTGGTCAGGGTTTAAACTGAATTTAACAGACTGATCAACATGAAATTATAGTGAAAATAATCGTGTGTTCTTATTCTTAATAGACTGCAATTATCAAATAACATTACTGACACAGATTAAATTTAAAATAATAATGTTTTGTTTTAATTCTTTATTGCGCTCAATTTTTATTTGGATAACCACAGAATATGAATAATGCTTTTTACCAGAGAGCTGAATTTTACGCTCTCACGGCCGCCGCTCTCAACGGCACCATTGGCGTGTTAACCCATTTCGGGCTTAATTCAGGGATCAGCCATCATCAGGTTGCATTCTGGAAGTGTTTTATTGCCTTTCTGATACTGCTGGTATATTGCTTGTCAAAACCTGCTGAGCGCCGGACATTTTTGCAATTGCGGCATAAAAGCCGGCAATTTGCCTTGCTTGCCTTCTTCGGGATCTTTTGCCTGTATTTCTTCGAAACTTGGGCATTCAATGAAGCGCCAATTCCTCTCGTCTCGTTTCTGGTTTATGCCGCTGGTGGCATTACGCTCATTCTTTCCTCTCTGTTTTTGGGTGAAAAAATGGGTATCAATAAGTGGTTATCGTTCGGGCTCATTCTCATTGGTGTTTACTGCCTGTTTAATTTTGCCGGGCAAACTTCCGGCAGCTATAAAGGCATCGTACTGGCATTGCTGGGCGGGTTGGGATATGCCCTCTTCATCTTTCTTTCAAAACTGATGAATATCGGCAGCGGAATATCCGTATTGCTCTGGCTATTTGGCTTCGGCACTATTTTTCTTGCTGTACCGGCAATATATGAAGGATTGCAACTGCCTTCCGGCATCGCATTGTTGATGATTTTGGGGCTGGTGCTGCTCCCGTCAATTGGTGGATTTTACTTTACAACCAAGGCCGTGGAAAAAGGCGAAGCAAGCAGCGTGCAAATCACCGAAACCAGTGAACCTCTGTTTTCAACGTTATTCGCATTTATCTTTATCGGGGAAACGTTAGGATGGATGGGAACACTGGGCGCGTTTTTCATTATGTCAGGCTTGGTGATCAGCATTCTTAAAAAACCTCATCAACAACAACTCATTTCGTCTTAGCTATTTCTGCTAATTGCCTGGCCCCAAATTTCCCTTGTGAAACAACCGCCTAAAAGGAGGCTTTTATGGCAATTATCGGCAAACTTAAACAGAAAAAAGAGCAGCAATCGATGGAAACACTGAGCTCGTTTGTCATTATGTCAGGTTGAGTTATCATCATGTTGAAAAAATCCCGCCAACATCTACCTCAATTGATTTCTTCTCAGAGATTAATAAACCAACAACAAATTAACTTATAAAATAATAAACAAAAATAATTTAACAGAAGAAAATAATTAATAATTTGCTTTAGACAACCTTTTATAGCAATAATTATCGCGGGCTTCATTCAGGTTTTGATGTTTTGTTTAGCGGCAATTCTCTAATTACGAATGAAGCCTTTTTCCTATCTTAAATAAAAAGATATCGCTTAAAAGGCAGTTTGAAAGACGAAGTGTATATATGCATTCCAAATAAGAGTGCTAAGTGATGCGGTTCCCTTTTCTCTTCAAGCTATTGCATAACAGGTCGGTTCAGCACTGGCGGAGATT
This sequence comes from Xenorhabdus santafensis, assembly GCF_033949405.1. Classification (NCBI taxonomy): domain Bacteria; kingdom Pseudomonadati; phylum Pseudomonadota; class Gammaproteobacteria; order Enterobacterales; family Morganellaceae; genus Xenorhabdus; species Xenorhabdus santafensis. The sequence continues at coordinate 152,014 of NZ_VCDN01000014.1, forward strand.
GACCGTGGCATGCAGGCTGGGAACAAAGAATGGTAATCATGGCGTCATTTAAAAAGTATTTTTAACACATTCAATAGATAACATGATGAGGGTTGACATGAAAAGAATAGCGACAGTAATCATTGCGTTCGGCGGTCTTTTGGGAAACACCTATGCGTTGGCAGATAACCATACCGTATCCGTGGGGTACGCGCAGAGCAAGGTGCAGGGTCTTAAAGATATCCGCGGCGTGAATGCTCAATATCGTTATGAATGGGATTCCCCGATCAGTGTTATCGGTTCATTCAGCTATATGAAGGGCGATCACGCAAAAAGCTATCATGATGAAGCGGGCGATTTTTATAAACAGCATGCCGATGTGAAGTATTATTCATTTCTGGCTGGCCCGGCCTACCGCATTAATGACTATGTCAGCCTCTATGGTTTAATGGGTATTTCTCACACGAAAGCTGACGGTGGATATGAATGGCGAAACAGCGTTGGTGCAGATAAACCCAGCGGGCATGAACGCGGCAGTGTGTCCGGAAAATCGACTAATTTTGCCTATGCCACCGGGCTTATCATCAATCCAATGGAAAACCTATCGGTTAATGTTGGCTATGAAGGCAGCAGGGCGAGCATTCATGGCAAACATTCGATTAACGGCTTCAATGTTGGCGTAGGCTACCGCTTTTAAATAAGGCTGGGCGAAAGCGGGCAAAATGACGTTTGTTCGCTTTCGTCTTTCTCCCCAATGGATCGAGGATTCAAATTCTCTCCGCGCAGTCTCAATTCACATCGCCTAAATAGGCAGGAAAATCAAATGAAAAACGTTTTTCTGCAATTAAGGGGCGCAATACCGCAGGAAATAAAGGCAGGTTTATCACATCGCTCAAATTGACCCATTGAGCCGTTATTTGATCCCTGTCCGCGTTAATATCCAGATTGTGAATATCGGGATTCTTATCGGCAAGCGAAGCAAGAAACATCAATTCAATTTGATGGACATCTTTATCAAATTCAGCAAATTCATGGTTACGCCCTATATATTCCCTGACAAATACCAGACGCTCAGGTTCAATCTTGTATAACGTCTCTTCAAGGCATTCTCTCATCAATGTTTGAGCCAATGTTTCTCCAAATAGCTGCCCTCCACCGGGAAGGGTATACCATTCGTCTGAATCCGATTGATATCTGACAAGTAAAATCTGGTCTTTGTAAATAATGATGGCTTTTGCTGAAATACGAACAGCCGCAGTATTATTTTGATGCACGAACGACACTCCAATAAAAAAGGTGCTGCGATAAAAAGGCAAAAATTTGTCTGAAATGACCTATTCTAATCACACGCCTTGTGCCCGGAGAGTTTGTTGATTTTTAGCAGTGCTTATTATTAGAAAAAACCCCGTTATTTTAAACGGGGTTTGTCAGTATGCGAACTTTTTGGAAAAGGGCGTTATTTGCAATCACTGTCCCTATGCCAATTAGACGCTAAAAGAGGAACCACAGCCGCAGGTCGTTTTTGCATTCGGATTGGTGACAATAAAACGGGAACCTTCCAGCCCTTCCGTGTAATCCACACATCCACCAACCAGATATTGCAGGCTCATTGGGTCAACAACCAGCTCAACCCCTTGCTTCTGAATAGTCATGTCACCTTCGTTAATTTGATCGTCGAAAGTGAAACCATACTGGAATCCGCTACAACCACCACCTGTAATATAAACCCGCAGGCGCAGATTCGGGTTATCTTCATCAGCAACCAGTACTTTGACTTTATTGGCTGCGGCATCAGTAAACTGCAAAGGCAGTGCAGCATCATCGCTCATATTTTTACTCCAGTCCGGTTTTCCGGTAAGAATTCTCGAAAGGTTATTTTACGCTTTCTGATCAGTTATCGGGATTATCCAATACCTGACTAATTCGTTCAAGTTTTGCCACACGAATGCAACAATATCACCTTTCTTGATTATTTGGCTTAGCTATTGGGGGGGCTTTATCCCCTTCGTCTTTCAAGTTGCCTCTTTGTTGGCTGCACGCATTCACCCCAGCCACCGTTTTTATAAACATACGGTTATCTATCATTCCCTTGCCGCCACGATGTAACTTGAAATCCATTGGGTATAGAATGGCACCATTGTATCTCTACCAGTCTTTATATCTTTCAGGAGCTTTTATCAATGAGCCAGTCCGAAACGCTTTACTCTCAGGCAAAACATGTGATCCCGGGCGGTGTTAACTCCCCTGTACGTGCTTTTAATGGCGTAGGCGGAACGCCGGTCTTTATCCAGCGTGCCGATGGTGCCTATCTTTATGATGTTGATGGCAATGCTTATATTGATTATGTCGGTTCATGGGGGCCAATGGTTCTTGGGCACAATCATCCTGCCATCCGCAATGCCGTCATTGAAGCAGCGGAACGTGGCCTGAGTTTTGGCGCGCCGACGGCTGCTGAAGTGGAAATGGCAAAGCTGGTCACCGATTTGGTGCCGTCCATGGATATGGTTCGTATGGTGAATTCCGGCACAGAAGCTACCATGAGTGCCATTCGTCTGGCTCGTGGTTATACCCAACGCGACAAAATCATTAAATTTGAAGGCTGCTATCACGGTCACGCAGATTGCTTGCTGGTCAAAGCCGGCTCAGGTGCATTAACCATTGGTCAGCCCAATTCTCCGGGAGTTCCTGCGGATTTTGCCAAACATACCCTGACGTGCATTTACAATGACCTGAATTCCGTCCGTGAAGCGTTCGAAAAATATCCGGAAGAGATTGCGTGTATCATCGTCGAACCTGTCGCGGGTAACATGAACTGCATTCCGCCACTGCCAGAATTCTTGCCGGGTCTGCGCAAGCTGTGTGATGAATTCGGTGCCCTGTTGATTATTGATGAAGTCATGACTGGCTTCCGTGTTGCTCTGGGTGGCGCACAAGAATATTACGGTGTTGAACCAGACCTCACTTCCCTGGGCAAAATCATTGGTGGCGGTATGCCTGTCGGTGCCTTCGGCGGCCGTCTGGAAATCATGGAAAAACTGGCACCAACCGGCCCGGTGTATCAGGCCGGAACCCTTTCCGGTAACCCAATCGCCATGGCGGCGGGTCTGGCTTGCCTGAACGAAGTTGCCCAAGTTGGTGTCCATCAGCGTCTGACTGAACTGACAGACAAGCTGGCCGCTGGCCTGAAAAATGCCGCTTCAAACGCGGACATTCCGCTGGTTGTCAATCATGTTGGCGGTATGTTTGGTATTTTCTTCACTGATTCAGAAAGCGTTACCTGTTATCAGGATGTCATGCAATGCGACGTGGAACGTTTCAAGCAATTCTTCCATTTGATGCTGGAAGAAGGTGTTTATCTGGCACCTTCCGCATTTGAAGCTGGTTTTATGTCCATCGCCCATACTGATGAAGATATCCAGCGTACCGTTGATGCCGCAGCACGCAGCTTCGCAAAACTGAAATAACCGGCCTGACTTTTCCAGACGTCCCACCGGGTTACCCGCGACGTCTGGAAAACCATTCACACCAAAGCCCGTAGCGCCTGAACAATCGGCATCACAGCCAATGATTCTAAGCAGGATCAGCACCAGCTAGCAGAAATGTTGTGGGCTGATGCGCTTTCTCAGGCGAGTGCCGATAAAGAGAGAGAACAGGGATAACACCGTTAATATCAATACCGGCCATAAATAGTCTGAGGAGAACAGTTCGAAGGCTTCATTGCGCAATGCAATTAATTGGCTGATGTTCCCAAGCTAGGGTTAAGCACTCTGAGATAATGGATAATTTTCCTCCCCCATAATGTTGGGTTCAATATGGGAGAAAAGTGTTTCCACAAAGACTTGTGGCATTTCCAGCATTGGACTATGCCCGCAATTATCAATAATAGACATTGAAACATGATTTAATTGGCTTGCCAGCCCCTGCCAAGGTGCAACAGGTGTGATGATATCTTCTTTACCCCAGATAAAATGGATAGGAATGGTTGTTTCGCTGAGTATTTTTGGCACATCATATTTTCTACTGAATGATAACCAGCGCACAATGCTTTTAAATATTTCGTCATCGCTAAAAATACGTGAGATTTCATCTATTCCACGTTGTGGAACTTTACTCTTATCAAAATAAACATTTCCCATTAACATGCTTGCATATTTAATATTCCCTGTGCGCAGCTCACTCAAAGATACACCTGCCTCACTTTCAATCTGGCCAGGTGCTCCGCTCATAACGATCCCTTTTACCCGAGAGATATTCAATGAAGAATAATGCAATGCAATAAGTGCACCAAGAGAATTGCCGACTAAATAAGGCTGTTCATCACATGTATCAATAACTTCATCTAGCACATTTATTATTGTTTTTTGATTTTTTTCAAAAGTAACTGGAATAGGTTCTTTAAATACAATGGCTGAATACCCTCTTTCATTCACACTTTCAATAATTAAATCCCATATCCATCCTCCAGCAAACAAACCAGGAAGAAATATAATGGGGTGGCCAGAGCCTTTTTTTTCATAGAGCATAATGAAATCCTTAACATCTATTCTTTTTAATTGACCATAACGTCATTAAAGCTACGATAATATATAAAAACGTAACATTATCAGTCAGGCTTGATATTTTGCCTTCAAGAAAATGAATTATAATCCATTCAAAATAGTGCTCTATTTTGAATCCATCAGTTATCATTTTCACTTTGAAAGCAGGTTTCATTACAATGAATAACATAGTAAACCCTCTCGGGTTTAATATAAAAAATGACAAAATAAAATAAAAAACAATTCCATCAAAGTTCAGTTAAATAAAAATAACTAATTTCTCATCTATCATAATTTCATATGCAACAGATGATGGATTGTAGCGCAGCAGAAATATGCTATCTGCTATCAAAATGGTATAAAGCATGATATTTAACGTTTGGGACGAATTTTATATCCATCACTCACGCTAATGAAAATACCCATCGTACTGTTGAAGCCGCAGCACATCGCTTCGAAAAACTGAGATAATCCTTATCTTTCCAGACGCCGTAACCGGGCTATCCGCGACGTCTGGAAAACAACTCACACCAAAGCCCGTAACGCCTGAACCGCCGACATCACAGCCAATACCCCAAGCAGGATCAGCACCAGCCAGCGGAAATGTTGTGGGCTGATGCGCTTTCTCAGGCGAGTGCCAATAAAGAGAGAGAACAGGGATAACACCGTTAATATCAATACCGGCCATAAATAATCCGAGGAGAACAGTTCGAAGGCTTCATTGCGCAATACAATTAATTGACTGATTTTCCCGAGCAAAAAACACAAATTTGCCGCGCGGGCAATTTCATGGCGATCATTGCTCATTGTCAATAAACACATAATCAGGATAGGTGACATCGCATTGGTTGCACCACCAATCACACCAGCCGCCAAACCGAAAAATGCTAAAACAATCGGATTTTCTGGTAAGCGGAAATTGCTGCTGCGAATATTGGTGAAAATGTAAAATGCAATAACACCACTCAGCAAGATCTGTAAGTAGGCGGGATTTATTAAAAATAAAAGTTTGGCACCGATAAAACTGCCAATTAATGAGAATAACGCCAACAAACCATATTTATAGAGTATGTTACCTATCTTTCCGCCTGATATTACACTCAAAACGTTGACTAATAACGTCGGCCACAAGGCTAATACCACAGCCTCTTTCAATGGCATAAACAGACTTAATGAAGTTGTACTGGCAATTGGGAAGCCTATGCCACTAATTCCATGTAATAACGCTGCGGTAATAAAAACTAAGCATAAGACGAGAAGATTCAAGATACTACCCTCTAATTCAGTTCGTTGACTTAATTTATAATAAATAATTCCTCTATCAAAATATCTTTTAATCCCATAAGATTAATCGAGCGCATTACATCCAACCTTCAACCTTGTTCATAAAGAGAATTGGGGAAAAATAATGTCAAAACGTACTATTTTGTTGACCGGTGCAAGCGGGCGTATAGGGCGAGTTTTTTTTCTCGCTATGCAAGAGCATTATGTTTTTACGCTTGTCGATCAAAGGACGCCTGATTATCCGGTTTTGCCTCCCCACCGTTTTATCCCTGCTGATTTATCCGATCCGTCTGTTTCAGAGCAACTCGTCATTGGCATGGAGAATATTGTTCATCTCGCGGGTATTCCGCATCAGGACGCAGAATTTGAGCAGTTATTGCCAGCCAATATCTTAACGACAACTTACCTTCTGCAAGCCGCCGCCAAATCGCAATGCCGCCGCGTTGTCTTTGCCAGCAGCGCACAAACAATTGAAGGATATCCTGTCGATAAACAGATCCCCGATGGGATAGCTGTTTCACCTGCCAATCTGTATGGTGTGACAAAGTGTTATGGCGAAGCCCTGTGTTCTTACTTAGCGACTCAACAAGGATTATCTTCCGTAGCGTTGCGTATAGGGCCTTTCGAACCCAAAGAAAATCACGAGTTGAAAAGCACCCGTGACCTGAGTGCCTGGCTAAGCTATGAAGACGCGGTTCACTTGATCACTTGTGCCATTGAGGCGGAAGGAATTACGTTTTTTATCGCCCACGGTATTTCTAACAATCGGTTCAAACGTTTCGATCTCACTCAAACCCGAAAAGTATTGGGTTATTCACCTCAAGATGATGCATTTAGCACATTTGATCTGAATGAATATTTTTTGAATACACCAGAAAAATAACCCCGCAGTGCGGTGAAAAAAGGGAGTATTCATTTAATTAAAAAATAACCAATTATTAGATAAAGGTTTTCGTTATAATTATTATTGCCACCATTCAAATCGCAGTCTTGTTGGCTGCGATTATTCCCTTTACTCTCGTTGTCTAAACATGCCTTTATCTAACTTTCCGAATTAATGAATATTTCTTTCCTTAAAATTTCTGATTACATAGGAATATTTACAATTCAAAATAAAATAGCCAATATTGAATTAATTCAACCAGTGAAAAACAAAACGATTATAACCAAAAAGAATAACAAAAATTTACTTTCATAATTACAACCTACAATCAGGAAGATATATTTCACTCAAAATGAAACATTATTTCATCCTGCCATTTTAATGAAAATTTATTATACGACATAATAAAGCAACCTGATTAAGATAATTCATAACCATCGCCATGTTTATTTACATATAAATCCACACACACCGCAGGTATTTATTTTTAGTTTAAATCAAAAATAAAAATCAAAGAAAGTCGTCGACAACTCATTAATATTAATTAATGGATTGACTTTGAAATACTATACGCCTTTGAAATACTATGCAGAAAACACAGGAATAATAGGTAATGTTATACAATAGCAGCAATAACCACCCTCTAAAGACTTCATCAATTATTGATAATGACAACAATCTATCTCCCTTGAATTCTCATTTGCTTAGTTCACCCCAGCAAATCATTTGGCTTGATCAAATCATCCATCCAGATGCCATCAATTACAATCTTGGTTTTTTTATCGGTATTGATGGTGAATTTAATCAATCTCTATTTATACAAGCCTTTGAAATTGTCGCTTATCGCCATGAGGCTCTGCGTTTATATTTAACGCATTCTCAACCTTTCCCTGTTCAGGCAGTAAGTCATTCACTTCCTGCAACCATTAATATTCATGATTTTTCACAGTATGTCGATGCAGAATATCAAGCAAAACAATATATTGAAGCCAGTTTCATTCGCCAATTCAACTTATATAAGAATTTGTGGTGCTCTGAATTATTACATGTGAACCCCGAACGCCACTATTGGCTATTTTATTGCCACCATATCATTCTGGATGGTACAAGTCTGTCGCAACTTATAGAGGAAGTATTAGATACTTATAATCATTTGCTGAGGGAAGAAAAACCGGATAAAACTGCCCCTGCCTATCTTGATTTTATTGCGGATAACCAAACTTACCTGACATCCCAACGTTATCTACAGGATTTACAATTCTGGCTAAAACGTTATGAAATCCTTCCTCCTCCTTTACTTACGCCCATAAAATCCAACAAAACAAAAGATTCAATACAAGCCAAACCGATTATATGGCAAGTAGATCAACAATATTTTCAACTTATCGAAAAAACAGTCGCTCAGCGGGGATTATCCACTCTGCATTTTATGTATGCGGTAATAGCTTGTTATTTCAGCAAGACAACAGGGCTGAATGACATCGTTATCGGCACTCCGATACACAACCGTAAAAATGCGCGACAAAAAATAACCATGGGAATGTTTGCGTCTGTTATTCCTATTGGCGTAACCCTTTCATCAGAAGACACATTCCTTGATGTTATGCACAAAGCGGCGGAAGAGTTGCACCAGTGTTATAAACACCAACGTGTGTCCATCGCTGAAATTAATCAACAAACTTGTGTTCAGCAAAAAACAGGGCGCTCTCAATTATTTGACGTTGTACTGTCATTTGAGCCATTCAAACCTAATCTACATCTGGACAAAGAAGGTACATACGTCAACGAATTCAAGGTGCATCATGGGGTTACCTATCCTTTGTCGGTCATTATCAACCAATACACAGTCTATGGTGATACCGACAATCAGCCTGTAACAGTCGAGTTCAGTTTTTCCACCGATTACTTTAGCGAAGATGAAATCAGGGCTATCCAATCCCGATTTGCTGTTCTGATAGATTCCGCCATGCTCGATCTGGAGACGCCAGTTGCCAAACTGCCTATTTTACCGCAAGAAGAACGCCAACGAATTCTGGTCGATTTCAATGCGGCACAGTGGGGTTTCAATACAACACACCGTGATTTGAAAGCAACACACCAGAAATTGCCGCACGACACGTTAATTCATTCATTGTTTGAAGCGCAGGTACAACGCACCCCTGATGCCACTGCGCTTATCTTTGAAGAGCAAACTATCAGTTATCGTGAACTCAACCAGCGAGCCAATCGGCTGGCCCATGAGCTGATAGCCAAGGGAGTACACCCTGACGATCGTGTGGCAATTTGCGTTGAGCGCAGTCTGGATATGATCACAGGGTTATTTGGGATATTAAAAGCCGGCGGTGCCTATGTTCCGCTTGATCCGAACTATCCGGCCGAACGATTGGCCTATATTCTTGATGATGCCTCACCCGTGATATTGCTCACTCAAACACATTTGCACAATCACTTGTTCCGTGAAATCCCCATAGCCTGTCACCTCGCGGTTATAGAGATTGAAAACGTGCTTACATCTCCCGCCTTCCAAGCTGATGACAGCCGTGTTGAGAGCAATCCATCCCCTCAGGTTTTAGGTCTGAATTCACACCATTTATGCTATGTCATCTACACGTCAGGCTCTACGGGTCAGCCCAAAGGAGCCATGGTTGAACATCGCCATGCTATGAACTTACATACGGCATTAAAAACTCTCCTTGCCACTGCACATCCCTGCCGCATTACCCTGAATGCCAGCATCGTGTTTGATGCCTCGGTGGAATGTTGGCTGCAATTGCTGTCGGGCCATACCTTGGTCATTGTGCCGGAGTTTGTGCGTAAGGACAGCAAAGCACTCTGGCACTATTTTGCTCACCATGCTGTTGATATTTTTGATTCCACGCCAGCTCAGCTAACCGGATTGCTGCGAGAGGGGTTAATCTCTGATCCTGACTATCAACCCCGACTGGCGCTGATCGGGGGAGAAGCCATCCCGCCGGCAATCTGGGCTCTCTTGCAACGCTCAGAACGTCCCCGTTTTATCAATATGTACGGCTTGACTGAATGTGCGGTCAATTCCAGTGCCTGCCTAATTGATAACTCGCAGACGATCCCCAATATTGGTCACCCACTGGACAATACACAAATCTACATTCTTGACCGCCGCGATCCTCTTCACGGCCAAAATCAACCTGTCCCAATTGGCGTCATCGGCGAAATTTATCTTGCCGGCGAGAGTGTCGGTCGCGGTTACCTGAACCGCCCCGAACTCACATCATTGCGCTTTCTGCCTGATCCATTCTCCGATAAGCCAGAAGTGCGCATGTACAAAACCGGTGATTTGGGGCGCTGGTTGCCAAATGGTACTATCGAATACCTTGGCCGGGATGATTTTCAGGTCAAATTGCGGGGATTCCGGATTGAATTGGGGGAAATTGAAGCGAGATTAGTACAGTGTTCCGGTGTCAATGAAGCCGTAGTTATTGCCCGAGAAGATAGCACGGATGAAGGAATATCAGGTCAAAAACGCTTGGTCGCTTATGTGATCGCCCAACCCCATGCAACACTGAATCCCATAGAATTACACCAACAACTCGCACAGAATTTAGTTGAATACATGCTGCCGAGCGCTTTTGTCATTCTTGAGCGCTTTCCTTTAACTCCCAATGGCAAGCTTAACCGTCAGGCGCTGCCAGCACCGGATCAAAGCGCCACCGTAACACGCAGTTATGCCGCACCAGTCAATGAAATAGAAGTTATTTTGGCGGAAATCTGGCAAACCTTATTCGGCATAGAGAAAGTGGGCCGCAATGACCATTTCTTTGAATTAGGTGGTCATTCCTTATCAGCCGTCCAGCTTGCGGCACGTGTCAACCAAAGGTTGGCACGGAAACTAACCTTACAACAGGTTTTTGATCATCCGGTTCTGGCAGGTTTAGCCAGCATACTGGCCGATGAAGCGATAGTTCCCCCCATTGCTATTCCCACTGCCGACTACCATCCACCCTTGCCGCTCTCATTTGCCCAGCAGCGCCTGTGGTTCCTCGCGCAATTCAATCCCGCAGCCAGTCTGGCTTACCATATACCGCTTGTGCTGCGCCTCAATGGGAAATTAAATCTCCCTGCGCTTTCCTGCGCCCTGAACCGTCTTGTCGCCCGACAGGAAAGTCTGCGTACCCATTTTGTGCTGGATGGATCTCAGCCTTGTCTGCACATTGACCCAGAATGTAGCAATTTTCCCCTGCTTTACCATGACTTAAGGGAATTGGACGATGTTTCCCGTCTGAACCGCCTCAATGAACAGCTAAAACGCGATGCACAAACCCCGTTTGATTTTGCCCAAGCGCCCCTAATCCGAGGTCAATTGCTGAGATTGGCGGATGAAGAGTATATCTTGAACCTGACTCAGCACCATATTATCGCTGATGGCTGGTCAGTCAGGGTACTGCTCCGCGATCTAAGTACACTCTATCGGGCTGAACTTGCCGGACACGCTGATCCCCTGTCACCTTTGCCCGTTCAGTACGCCCACTACGCTATCTGGCAACGTGAATGGTTGCAGGATGACATCCTGATGGCACAGCGGGATTTTTGGCAAAAACAGCTTCAGGGTGCTCCTGCATTACTGACATTGACAACTGATCGACCGCGTTCGCCGGAACAGCACTATATCGGCAGCCATGTCCCCATCTTCATCAATGCCAACACATTGGCTGCCCTCAAAACACTTGGTCAGCGCCAAAAGGCGACGTTATTTATGACCTTGCTGGCCGCTTGGAGCATCGTGCTGGCTCGCCTCAGTGGTCAGAACGATATTGTTATTGGCACGCCTGTCGCCAACCGCCCGCGGCGTGAATTGGAAGAATTGATTGGCTTTTTCATCAATACCTTGCCACTGCGTGTTGAACTGGAACATGGCAAAACGGTAGCCGAATTGCTTACCCACGTCCGTGAACGGGTATTGTCAGCGTTTGCACATCAGGACTTGCCCTTTGAACAGCTCGTTGATGCATTGCAACCTGAGCGCAGTTTGAGTTATAGCCCTATTTTTCAGGTCATGCTGGATTTGGGCAATATCTCCATTCAACCTCCTGAATTGCCGGATTTATCGGTTTCATTAGTTGAGCAGACATATCACAGTATTCACTTTGATTTAAAACTATCACTGACAGAAAGTGCAGACGGGCTTCACGGTACGCTGGAATATGCATTGGATCTGTTTGAACGGGCAACGGTTGAGCGTATCGCGGGTTATTTCACGCAAGTGCTGACAGCAATGACCCGCGATGAAATGCAGCTTATCGCTCATTTGCCGATCTTGCCCGCAACTGAGCGCCAGCAATTATTGGTCGATTTCAATGCCAACCAGACCGATTTTTCATCCCATTATTTCGAGCAGCATGATTTTCAACAAGCTGGTTTACAGCAACACTTACTGATTAACCGACTTTTTGAAGAACAGGTACAGCGCACCCCCGATGCCATTGCCGCCACTTTTGAAGATCAATCAATAAGCTATAGCGAGCTTAACCGCCGCGCCAATTATCTGGCTCACCATTTAATCGGATTGGGAATACGCCCTGATGATTGCGTAGCTATTTGTGTTGAACGCAGTTTAATCATGATGGTGGGATTATTAGCGATCCTCAAGGCCGGAAGTGCCTATGTTCCACTTGATCCAAGCTACCCCAAAGAACGTTTGGCTTATATGCTCAATGATGCTGAACCGATCGTGTTGCTGACTCAAAGTTCACTGATTGAAACGTGGGATACCCCCATTCCCACCATCTTGCTGGATGACTTGATTGAAACGTTACCCGCCTCTGAACTCGGACACGCATTTCATAATCCAGATGTTCAGGCTCTGGGACTGACGCCACATCATTTGGCTTATGTTATTTATACGTCCGGTTCAACCGGACAGCCCAAAGGGGTGATGGTGGAACACCACAGTGTCTGCAATTACCTATTATGGGCACTGGATTATGGCCTGACCGACCAACAACAAGATGGCATTGTTTCATCACCGATAGCTTTTGATGCCACCGTAACCAGCCTGTATCTGCCTCTATTGAGTGGCGGCAAAGTACATCTGCTCCGCGATGGGCAGGAGCTGGTTGATCTGCTCCCTGCCATGCTGGCAATGAAAGCCGGTGCACTGATTAAAATCACCCCCAGCCATCTCGCCGCAATAGGGCAGGAATTCAAAGCGATAAAACAAAAGTCTCCTGACTACGATCTTCCCAGACACTGTTTTGTTGTGGCGGGAGAAACATTATCCAGTTCAACGGTGGCGCTTTGGCGGGAACTTTCACCTGAATCACAGATTATCAACGAATATGGGCCAACCGAGACAGTCGTTGGCTGTACGATATTTGATACCCATCAACCGAGTCGTTTTGTCGATAACATACCGATTGGTCACCCTATCGCCAACACTCAAATCTATGTTCTTGATGCAAATGGAGAACCGACGCCATTAGGGGTTGCAGGCGAGTTGCACATTGGCGGTGCCGGTGTTGCCCGTGGGTATTTAAAACAACCAGAGCTGACGGCAGAACGCTTCTTGCCCGATCCTTTTGCCGATAACCCCGCTGCCCGCATGTATAAAACCGGAGATTTGGGGCGTTGGTTGCCTGACGGTACGATCGAATACCTCGGACGCAATGATTTTCAAGTCAAGCTACGCGGTTTCCGGATTGAGCTGGGTGAAATCGAAGCCAGATTACAGCAATATCCCGGTGTACGTAAGGCGGTAGTGGTTGTTCACGAAACGTTTTCCAAACCCGATGATAATATTTCACATCAGAATTCTATCGGCCAAAAACGCCTGATCGCTTATCTGCTCACTGAATCAGAAACAAAACCCGATCCGGCCGAAGTGCGTCAGAGGCTGTCCCAGCAGCTTGCTGATTATATGATCCCCAGCGCCTTTGTCATTCTCGATCATTTCCCTTTGACCCCCAACGGAAAACTCGATCGGCAGGCGTTACCAGTACCGGATCAATCTGCTTTTGCGACACGAGATTACGCCGCGCCATTGGGCGAAGTGGAAACGATGCTGGCAGAAGTTTGGCAAACTTTACTGGGATTGCCCCGAATCAGCCGCCATGATCACTTTTTTGAGCTTGGAGGCCATTCACTGATGATCGTCAGCATGATCGAGCAATTGCGCATGAGAGGCTGGACACTGGATCTACGCACGGTGTTCACGGCACCGATCTTGGCTGATATGGCAACGCAGTTATTGGCGATACAGCATGAGAATGGGGCATTCACGACACCTCCGAATCGCATCCCTGACCGTTGTAACAAGATCACGCCGGAGATGTTGACTTTAGTCACCTTATCCCAGAGTGAAATTGATACCATCACCAGCACCCTTTCTGATGACGCCGCCAATATTCAGGATATCTACCCGCTCGCGCCCTTGCAGGAAGGCATCTTGTTCCATCATCTGCTGCAAACACAAGGGGATATATATTTACTGCGCAATCTGTTTGCCTTCGATTCTCAATCACGCCTTGAAGCCTTTCTCGCCGCCTTGCAGCAGGTGATTGATCGCCATGATATCTTGCGTACGGCCTTCTGCTGGCAACAACTGCCGCAGCCAGTGCAGGTTGTCTGGCGTCATGCCCTGTTGCGGGTTGATACTTTTAAGCCAGTCGGCACGCAGGATATCCCCTCTCAACTGCTGGCATATACTGACCCACAGCAACGTCGGCTTGATATCACCCAAGCGCCGCTTTTTGCTGCCGACATAGCTCATGACACACAGAAAAATGAATGGCTGTTGGCGCTGAGTTTCCACCACCTGATCAGCGATAACATGACGCTGAGAGTTCTCATTCATGAAATCAGAAAAATACTGCAACATCATGACAAAAACAGGCATTCTGACCACTTACCCGAATTGTCTACCCCTCTTCCCTACCGCCAATTTATTGCCCAGACGCTCAACGTGCCTGCTTCTGAGCATGAGGCTTATTTCCGCGAAATGCTTGCCGATGTTGAGACCCCCACAGCTCCCTTTGGGATCATGGATGTGCGCAATGACAATCAGGTGAAAGAGCACAGGCAGCGACTCGATGCGGCACTTTCCCGGGCTATCCGCACTCAGGCACGCCGTCAAGGTGTCAATCCCAGTGTGCTGTTCCATGTTGCATGGGCTCAAGTGTTGGCAAAAACCAGCGGGCAAGACGATGTCGTCTTCGGCACCGTTTTGCTGGGGCGGATGAAAGGCAATATCAACATGGAACATGTGATGGGTTTGTTCATCAATACACTTCCTATCCGAATTTCATTGGCAAACCATAGTGTACACACCGTTGTGCAAGCGACCTATCATACTCTGCCAACGTTGATGGAGCACGAGCAAGCCCCGCTCTCTCTGGCACAGGGCTGTAGCGGTGTGGAACCACCTTTGCCGCTATTCAGCACATTGCTCAACTATCGCCACAGCCAGACGAAAGAAATCCATGAAGTATGGGAAGGCATACGGCTCTTGCAGATACAAGAGAGAACTAACTATCCCATCGCTTTATCCATTGATGATTTTGATGATGATTTCGGTTTGGTTGTTCAGGCCGTCCCGGACATTGATCCGATTCGCCTGAGCACCTACATGATCACGGCGCTGACCAGACTTGTTGATGCATTGAAAAATAATCCTCAGCAATGGATCAGCGATATTTCTATTTTGCCACCAGCGGAATATCAGCAATTAACCGTCGATTTCAATGCCACACAAACCGATTATCCCCTACACGCCTTGGTGCACCAACTGTTTGAAGATCAAGTGCAACGCACGCCGGATGCCATTGCCTTAGTTTTTGAAACGCAATCCATAAGCTATGACAAACTCAATCGCCGCGCCAATCGACTGGCCCACCATCTGATGGCGCTGGGTGTACGTCCTGATGATCGCGTGGCTATCTGTGCGGAACGCAGCCCAGAAATGGTCGTGGGATTGCTGGCTATTCTGAAAGCCGGTGGTGCCTATGTTCCGCTTTCGCCAAACTATCCGGTCGAACGACTGGCCTATATGCTTACCGATGCACAGCCCGTTGCCATACTGATCCAAACAGCCTTGCCAGACACGCTGGCAAGCACAATAGCTGATATTCCAACACTGGTTCTCGATATCCCTGAATCAGTCTCCGGACATGACTCCGATCACCATCCTGCTGAATATCAGTATCCTGAACATAATCCCGATCCGCAGGCCGTAAGCCTGTCTTCCCATCATCTTGCCTATGTGGTTTATACCTCTGGCTCTACGGGACGACCTAAAGGGGTGATGGTCGAGCACCGGAATATACTCAGCCTCATTACCAATAATGGTTTTTCCTCCATCGGTAACAATGATTGCATTGCCCATTGTGCCAACGTTTCGTTCGATGCAACCACATGGGAAATATGGGCAGCCCTGCTTCATGGCGCACGTTTGCATATCGTTCCACAAGATGTGCTGCTCGATCCGATTCATTTTTGTGAATCGCTGGTCAAGGGACAAGTCAGCGCGCTCTGGTTGACGACTGGCTTGTTCAATGAGTACCTTGAAACCCTGACGCCCCTGTTTAGTCAATTGCGTTACCTGATTGTCGGTGGCGAAGTCCTTGAGCCCAGAAAAATTCAGCAACTACGATCCGCAGGCTCACCAACGACACATGTAATTAATGCTTATGGCCCAACAGAAACTACAACTTTTGCTGCCATGTATGAAATTACCTTTCCGATTGATATGACGCGTTCAATTCCTATTGGCCGCCCGATTGCCAACACGCAGATTTATATCCTTGACTCGCAAGGGCATCCAACCCCGCTCGGTGTCGTTGGCGAAATACACATTGCAGGCAGCGGAGTTTCCCGTGGTTATTTGAATCAACCTGAACTGACAGCAGAACGTTTCTTGCCTGATCCGTTCTCCAAAGACGGCGAGGCGCGCATGTACAAAAGCGGCGATCTCGGCTGCTGGCTGGCTGACGGTAATATTGAATATGCCGGACGCAATGATTTTCAGGTCAAATTGCGTGGTTTTCGCATTGAACCCGGGGAAATCGAGGTTTGCCTTACCCGATGCCACGGTGTGCGTGAAGCGCGGGTGATTGCCCGCGACGATGAAAATGGCCAGAAACAATTGGTTGCCTATTTGCTGATGGAAACGAATCTATCGGCAGAACCGGAGAAAGGTTCGATACCCGCTACATTGCGCCAACAGCTCTCACATCAGCTTGCTGACTATATGATCCCCAGTGCTTTTGTCATCCTTGATAGCTTTCCTCTCACACCCAATGGCAAACTCGACAGGCAAGCCCTCCCGGCCCCAGATCAAGCCGCGATTGTGACACACGGCTATGAAGCGCCTAACGGAGAGATAGAAGCCACATTAGCGCAAATCTGGCGGGAACTTCTGGGAGTGGAACAAGTGGGGCGACATGATCATTTCTTTGAACTTGGCGGACACTCCTTGATGGTCATGAGTTTGATCGAACAGTTACGCGCCCGCGGTTGGCACATTGCTCTCCGCGATGTGTTTACTACTCCAGTGTTGGCAGACATCGCGAGAATGATCCTGACAGAACAAAGGGACACAGCATCATTCACGGTTCCCCCGAACCTTATCCCCGAGGATTGCACCGCGATCACTCCCGAGATGCTGCCCCTGATAAATCTGTCCCAAGATGAAATTGATACTATTGCTGCTGCCATCCCCAAAGGAGCCGCCAATATTCAGGATATCTACCCGCTTGCCCCGTTGCAGGAAGGCATGTTGTTCCATCATCAATTGCAAACACAAGGCGATATTTATTTGCTGCGCCATTTACTTGCTTTTGATTCCCGTCAACGCCTTGATGCTTTTCTGGTCGCGTTACAGTGCGTGATTGACCGCCACGATATCTTGCGTACCGCTTTCTATTGGCAAGGATTATCCCAACCCGTACAGGTTGTCTGGCGGCAGGCTCCGTTGCACATCAATACCTTTATGCCGACTAACCTCACTGTAACAAGTGGCGGCAACGATATACGCTCACAGCTTCTGGCTCACACGGATCCGCAACAACGCCGCCTCGATCTGAACCAGGCTCCACTTTTTGCGGCAGAGATTGCCCACGATCCCCACCAGCAAGAATGGCTGCTGTCCTTATCTTTCCATCACTTAATCAATGATCACATGGCGATGGAACGGCTATTGGCTGAAATTCATGCGCTTTTACCCTATCACTGCAAATCTCACCCCACAAAACGCCTGCCTCCCGCGCTGCCCTATCGGAATTTTGTTGCTCAATCCCTGAGTGTGCCGGCTGCCGTTCACGAAACTTACTTTAATCAGATACTCAGTGATGTCGAAACACCTACCGCACCTTTCGGCATTGTGGATATCCATACTGAAGGAAGAGCCGTATCAGAAGTCAGGCAGCCACTTGATGCAACGTTAGCACAAGCTATCCGTACACAAGCCCGCCGTCAGGGAGTCAGCCCCAGCATCCTGTTTCATGTTGCTTGGGCACAAGTGCTGGCCAAACTCAGCGGACAGGATGATGTGGTTTTCGGCACTGTTTTGTTGGGGCGCATGCAGGGAGATGTCGGTACTGGGCGCACATTGGGTTTGTTTCTCAATACCCTGCCTTTGCGGATTTCACTGACCGGGCTTGATGTCCACAGTGCGGTTCAGGCAACCCATCGCAATTTGACGGCCTTGCTTGAACACGAACAGGCTCCGCTCGTCTTGGCGCAACGTTGCAGTGGCATCATTCCACCGCTGCCGCTTTTCAGTGCGCTCCTCAACTATCGCCATAGCCAGCCGGAAAATATCCGTCTGACGTGGGAAGGCATGCGCCTGATAAAAACGGCAGCAAAGGAAAGAACAAATTATCCTCTTACTTTCACCGTGGATGATTTCGGTGAAGCATTTCAACTGGTGATGCAGACTGTACAAGATATTGATCCGGCGAGACTGCACGCTTACGCCATCACGGCCTTGACTGGATTGGTTGAAGCGCTGGAAACTGCGCCACAAAGAGCCATTATGAGTATTCCTATCCTGCCTGCTGCGGAATATCAGCAATTAGTGGAAGAGTTCAGCACGGCATTCAATGACACACCCAGTGAAATTCCACAGGCGGATTTAATCCACACACAATTCGAATCTCAGGTACAACGTACACCAGATGCCACAGCCATTTGCTTTAGAGATGACTCATTCAATGATTACGCGTTAAGTTATGCTGAGCTGAACCGCCGTGCCAACCGTCTGGCTCACCATCTGATAGCGCTGGGGGTACGCCCTGATAACCGCGTTGTCATCTGCGCCGAACGCAGTCCAGAATGGATAATAGGCCTGCTCGCCATTCTCAAGGCAGGCGGTGCCTATGTGCCGCTCGACCCCACATATCCGGCCGAGCGGCTCGCCTACATGCTAGAAGATGCCGCTCCCGTTGCCATACTGATGCAATCAATCCATGCCTGTAGAATAAAAAGTACCACTCAAGTGGTATATATCGATACAGACGCAGAGTTTCTGGCAACCCAGCCCACCCATAACCCTGCCCCTCATGCATCAGAACTGACTTCATGCAATCTCGCCTGTGTGATCTACACCTCCGGCTCAACCGGGCAGCCCAAAGGCGTGATGGTTGAACACCGCAGTGTCCTTCGTCTGGCTATCAATAATGGGTTTGCGGATATTGGCCCGGATGACTGTGTGGCACATTGTGCCAATATTGCTTTTGATGCATCGACTTGGGAAATTTGGTCAACCCTGCTCAACGGCGGGCACCTGCATGTGGTTCCTCAATCTGTTTTGCTTGATCCGGCCCGTCTCTGCGAATCCCTGCGAGGAGAGGGAACAACCGCACTTTGGTTAACGGTTGGGTTGTTCAATGAATATCTTGATTACCTCGAACCTCTGTATCCGCAATTACGCTATTTGATTATTGGCGGTGACACCCTTGATCCAAGCAAAATCCGGCATATGCAGTCTCTGCCCTCCCAGCCTGCACACCTGATTAACGGCTATGGCCCGACGGAAACCACGACATTTGCCACCACTTACACCATTAATGATCCCATTGATGTTAAACGATCGATCCCCATTGGCCGCCCCATTGCCAATACCCGGATTTATATCCTTGATTCGTACGGACAGCCTGTACCCATAGGGGTGACCGGCGAGATCTATATTGCCGGTATCGGTGTTGCCCGTGGCTATCTGAATCATCCTGAATTGACGGTAGAACGCTTTATTGCCGATCCCTTCTCTTCTGAACCCGGAGTCCGTATGTATAAAACGGGTGATCTAGGGTGCTGGCTACCTGACGGCAATATCGAGTATGCCGGCCGCAATGATTTTCAAATTAAGCTACGTGGCTTCCGGATCGAACCCGGAGAGATTGAAGCCTACCTTAATCGGTGCGACGGGGTGCATGAAGCAGTTGTGCTGGCTCGCATAAACGAAGGGCTACAGAAACATCTGGTCGCCTACATAATCGCCGAACAGAATGCTCAATTAAATCCCGCTGATTTACGTCGACAGCTCGCCAAACAGCTTGCTGACTACATGATCCCCAGTGCTTTCGTCGTACTTGATGCCTTTCCCCTGACGCCGCATGGCAAACTGGATCGCCAAGCATTGCCCATGCCGGATAAATCCGCCAGCGTGATACAGCCCTATGAAGCACCCAGCGGAAAAACCGAAACGGCATTGGCGCGGATCTGGCAAAAACTGCTGAAGATGGACAGTGTGGGGCGCTATGACAATTTCTTTGAACTTGGCGGGCATTCGTTGGTAGCCATGCAATTACTGGCACGTATGCGTGAACAGAACATGGAAATTCCACTGGCAACCTTGTTAGCTCATCCCACTCTGCATGAGCTGGCTCTCGCCGTGAGTAAAGCGTCATTTTCACCTTCCGCGCTTCTTGATACTAGCCTCGTGCCATTAAGCCCGTCCGGGGACTTACCGCCGCTGTTTCTCGTCCATGAACCTTCCGGTGATCCGCTGGTTTACTCTTCTTTGGCGACTTTGCTTCCTTCTGAGCTGCCTGTTTACGCCTTACAGGCGCTTGGCCTTCATGCTCTTCCCAAGCCGCCTGCCTCCATTGAAGCGCTGGCCGCTTATCATATTAAGGCAATTCGTCGTGTTCAGCCCCACGGGCCTTATCATTTGGCGGGGTGGTCTATGGGAGGTGTTATTGCCTATGAAATTGCCCAGCAGTTAATCAATGATGCGGAAGAAGTTGCATTTCTGGGTATGATCGACTCGGTCAATCCCTGTTTGCTGAACGAGCAAAAATTCCATTTTGATGGAGGAAAGCAATTTTTGAATCGATATATTGAGCATACTTGTTTGCCTGTAGAGATGACACAGGCTGATTTTCTCCTGCGCTCATATACTGCTGAATTTTTAGTACAGCTCAATACTGCTTATGTTCCACCAGCCTCATCGTTACCCATCCATCTCTATACCGCTGACGGGTTATTTGAGAGAAACGAGTGGCGGGGCTGGCAGGGAATTGTGGGGGATTCTTCTGTTATCCATCCCATTGGCGGAACACATTACTCGATTATGCAATCGCCTTTACTCAACCACGTGGCTGATTCCATCGCGAGCATAGTTTCTTCATGCCAGAAAACGGCTCTTGATGATTGATGAAACCGTGCAGAGCCATTACCGTTAAGTTATTGCCGTTAATTCACGGAAAACCGGGTGATGAAAAATGAGTTCAAGGAAGGAAGATGAGGTAAAAGGAAATCAGATAAAAATACACTCCCCAGCCGATTGCGCTGGGGAGTGGCATTTTATTGCGATAGTTATTTTATTGCGATAATCACTGACCGAACATCTCGCGCAGCCAACCCGGAGCTTCTTCTTCATTCTCCTCTATCGGCTGTTGCACAGATTGCTGACACAAGGCCTGTGGATCATCGGTCCAGACAGGCAGTGTTCTGATGCCTGTTCCCGTACAGTTGAAGCTGCCATCTTCATTGACTGACATATCCACAATACCTTCCGGTGGACGGTTATTCAGTGTCAGAGGTGTTTCGTTGTCCAAATAACGGCGGTAAATCGTCAGCGCACCTGTTGCGCCCGTCAATTTGGTCGGCCCATTGTTATCACGGCCAGTCCACACAATCGCAACTTCTTTACCATCAATCCCCGCAAACCAACTATCACGCAGGTCATTGGTTGTCCCGGTTTTTCCGGCCAAATTTAATTTGCCGTATTTCCCGGTCAGTGAACGCCCAGTGCCTTGTACCACGACCTGCTGCATACCGTATAACGTCAGATAAGCGGCTTGCGGTGGCACCATTCGCTCAGCTTGTGGATAGCTCTGGTATATCACTGTACCGTCTTCAGACATGATAGAGCGCACTGCTGAAAGGTTTGCCTTGTTACCACCGCTGGCGATGGTCTGAAACTCCTGCGCCATCTCCATAGGTGTCAGGTTAACCGCCCCCAGCAACATGGCGGGAACCTTCTGGATCTCTTGCGCTGGGATGCCCAAAGACACTAACGTATTGGTAATGCGATCCAATCCAACATCCATGCCCAAATTCACGGTTGGTACATTCATCGAACGTGCCAGTGCATCAATCAACATCACCCGCCCGCTGAAAGTACGGCTAAAGTTCTTCGGTGACCAAGGCGCCCCTCCCGCGATAGGAATTGAAATGGGCTCGTCTGCCAGCCAGGTATTCAAACGGTATTTATCCGGCTCGCTCAATGCCGTCAAATAAGTCGCAGGTTTCGCCAGCGATCCAATCAAGCGACGGGCATTCAGTGCGCGGTTAAAGCCGGCATATTGCGGCTGGGCTCCCCCTACCATCGCACGAACTTCACCACTGAAGCGATCGACAACAACCATGGCCCCTTCCAGATCTTTGATATTGCGGGTTTTACGTAAAGCTGCGACGCCCTCTTCCACCGATTTCTCTGCTGCATCCTGAGATACCGGATCTAGGGTGGTGAAAATTTTCACGCCGGAAAGGTCGTTAATTTTATCGCCTAATTTTTCCTGCAATTCCTGACGCACCAACTGCATAAAGGCAGGTTGTGGCGCGATTACCCCACTTTTGGGTTTAACCCCCAATGGGCGGGCACTCAGCATGTCATACAGTTCTTGATCGATAACTTGACGGTTCTGGAGGATTTTCAATACAACGTTGCGGCGTTCAAGGGCAAGTTTGGGGTTACGCCACGGGTTATACAACGACGCGCCTTTCACCATGCCAACCAGCAAAGCCTGTTGATCCAAACTCAGCTCTTCTATCGGGCGACCAAAATAGTACAAGCTCGCCAGCGGGAAGCCACGGATCTGCTCGTCACCACTTTGCCCCAAGTAAACTTCGTTCAGATACAGCTCAAGGATACGGTCTTTACTGTAACGGGCATCCATCAGCAATGCCATGAGCGCTTCATTTGCCTTGCGGCTCAAGGTTCTTTCATTGGAAAGGAACAGGTTTTTCACCAATTGCTGCGTCAGGGTACTGCCTCCCTGCACCGCATGCCCTGCTGTCAGATTGGCCAATACAGCCCGGGCGATGGACAGTGGCCTGACCCCACCATGTTCATAGAAGTAGCGATCTTCTGTTTCCAGCAAAGTCTGAACCAGTAAGTCAGGAAAACCCGAACGCGGAACAAACAGGCGCTGTTCGCCATTCGGCGATTGCATCATGGTGATCAATTTCGGATCGAGGCGGAAAAAGCCAAACTGACGCCGGTTCTCCATATTTTCGATGCTGGAAAGATGGTTGTTATCAAAAGTGAGGCGAGCCTGAATCTGACCTTCCTTCCCATCCGGGAAATCAAACGGGCGACGCAGCATTTCAATGCTGTTTCCCCTGACAACGAATTCACCAGCCCGCGTAGCTTTTGTTACCTTCCGGTATTGCATTCCCTCCAGCAAGTGAACCATTTCACCTTTACTGTAGTTCATGCCCGGTTCAAGATTAACCATCCTGCCATATACCGCAGCCGGCAAGTCCCAGACTTTTCCGTCAATGCGTTGGCGAATTTTGTTATCCAGATAGAAGCCATAAATAACAACCAGCACCGCCAGCACAATAAAGATTTTTAGCAGCAGCCACAAAAACCAGCGCTTTTTCTTCTTTGGTGCCCGAGTCTTGGCTGAATGGGACTTCTTCCCTTTTTTGGTCATGACTTCATCCTCATCGTCGTCGTCATCATTTTCATAATCATCATAGTCATCCCGCCGAACGCGATTTTTTGATGCTCGCTCACGACGCCGCTTTGATTTTTCGCCCTTACGTCCGATTGGCTGACGATCTTCATCAGACATACCGAATTCTCCATTGTTTTTATTCAATGCGTTCTTTTCTATTCAATCACTCCATCATTAAGTACTGCTATATGAATACAGAAACATAAATCCAAAAGTGATTACAAATATTTTTTCACACGTCTTGTCGGTGCCGTGTTGGCAGGATCATCCGGCCATAAGTGTTTGGGATAGCGCCCTTTCATCTCTTTTTGTACCTCGCGGTAAGCTCCGTGCCAGAATGCAGCAAGATCTTGCGTGATCTGCAATGGGCGATGGGCCGGAGACAGTAATTCAACCACCACCGGGATCCGCCCCTTCGCCAGTACCGGATTTTGCCGCTCACCATACATTTCCTGCATTCTGACTGACAATACAGGTGGCTTATCTTTAAAATATTGAATGGCAACCCGGCTTCCTGTCGGCACAGTGTAATTAGTAGGCAATTCATTATCCAGTATCTGCCGTTGCTGCCAATCCAGTAAACCAATCAGGCAAGAGGATAGTTCTATCTGGCGCAACCCCTTCAAATTGCTGACACCTTTCAGGGCAGGAAGCAGCCACTGCTCAAGGGTATTGAGCAAGGCTTCATCATCAACCGGCGGCCAATCGATTTCAGGCAGCCATTCTGTCGCCTTTTCCAGACGAATGCGTAACTGCAAGGCTTCCGATGACCAGTTCAATGCCGATAACCCTTCTTGCCGAACCCAATTCAGCAACGCTTCCTGCAATTCTGCTTCCGACGGTTTTGCCAGAGGCTGGGCCTTGACTATCAAACGCCCGCATTGCAAGCGTCGCCATGCCCGCAGTGATCCCTTGTTATCATCCCACTCTATTGCAGTATGTTCAGTAAACAAAAGCGGGTATTGGCGTATGGTTTGCTCGATATTCAATGGGCAGGCAAGCAAGACTCGGGCATCAGGCTGTTTGCTTCCTTGTTGCAATGAAGGCGCTATCAACCACGCCTCCGCAGACAGCGGCTCTTCACGTTCCAGTGCCACTCCCAACCCATTGGCTAACTGGAAACGCCCAAGATTATCACGGTTTTTAGCAATTCGATCGGGAAATCCCTGTACCAATAATTCAGGAATAAGATCAGGATTGATTTCTTCATTTCTATTATCAAGGTACTTATTACCCATACGCTGACGTTCACCTTGCGAGATAATATTCCTGATGAGTTGGTTTGCCCGTTGTTGCCAATGGCGCTGGTTTATTGTCATCCAGTGCGTCAAATCTGGCTGACCACGACGCGGTGGCTCTTCCAAAATAGCGACCAATTTCGCGGCTGTTGCCAGCGCTGTACTATCTTTTTCTTTCGCCGCATGTTCCCTGGCGGCACATAAAATTGCCGCCAGACGCGGATCGCTGCCAAATTCAGCCATCTGCCAACCACGGGCTGTCAATTGTTGTTTGTCATCCAGTGCCCCCAATTTCAACAGTAAGGACTGTGCAACTGCCAATGCAGGTTGCGGCGGATTATCCAACCAGTGGAGCTGGGCACTGTCACGGCATCCCCACTGCAACAAAGAGAGCAGCAAACTGCTTAAATCGGCATTCAGAATTTCCGGTTCACTGTGCTCCGCCGCTCTTTCCGCCTGTTCCTGACTGAACAAATGCCAGCAGACACCCGCTTCCAATCGCCCGGCACGCCCCGCTCGCTGAACCATTGATGCTTGACTGATGCGTTGGGTTATCAAACGGGTCAACCCGTTTTTCGGCTCAAACCGGCTGGTGCGCTCAAGCCCGCTATCGATCACTAAACGGATCCCTTCAATTGTCAGGCTGGTTTCTGCAATGTTTGTTGCCAGCACCACTTTACGCATGCCCGCAGGGGCAGGCGCTATTGCCTTGCGCTGATCGGCCAATGACAGTGCGCCATAGAGCGGGCACAATAATGTGTCATCATTGATTTTGCTTTCCAACTGTGACAACACGCGTTGAATTTCACCCACTCCGGGCAAAAACAGTAACAGCGAGCCGGTTTCTTGCTGTAACAGGCGTAATACTGCCGATGCAACTGACTGTTCAAAAGGCTGATGGGGAGAAAGTGGATGGTACTCCCTCGCTACCGGATAGCTTCGCCCTTCTGAAACAATGACAGGAGCATCCGGCAATAATGCAGAAAGGCGTTGGTTATCCAACGTTGCTGACATGACCAAAATACGCAAATCATCACGCAACCCTTCCTGAACTTCCAGCAGCAGGGCCAACGCAAGATCAGCCTGCAAACTGCGTTCATGGAATTCATCAAGAATGACAAGAGAGACATCGCCCAATTCAGGATCTTGCTGGAGCATGCGAGTCAGGATCCCTTCCGTCACTACTTCAAGGCGCGTAGAGGCACTGATTTTAGTTTCCGAACGCATACGGTAACCCACGGTCTTACCTACGGGTTCATTCAGTTGCTCAGCAAGGCGTTCAGCCACACTGCGGGCAGCAATGCGCCGGGGTTCCAGCATAATAATGCGCCCGGGCAGCTGGGCCTGATGTAAAATCGCCAATGGCAGTCCGGTGGATTTCCCTGCCCCTGTTGGCGCATGCAGCAGCACCTGTTTTGATGCCTGTAATTCAGTGATGACTGATTCGACGACATCGTAAATAGGTAACGAGTCATAACTTGGTAATAACAAGAGAACACCATGATGAATTAACTTTCAATAAGTGCCATTGTAGCATTGACACCTTCAATTTTATTTCATCGAATTTCAATTCATTGAAACTGTTGAGCGCTTCATTTTATTTATCAATTAATGCTATTGATCACTGGTTATGAGGAAAATTTATGCAATTTGCTCCGCCCCTGAAATCAGCCACGTTAATCCGGCGTTATAAACGTTTTCTCGCGGATGTCCTCACGCCAGAAGGCGAAACGCTGACCATACACTGTGCCAATACTGGCGCAATGACAGGCTGTGCAACGCCGGGAGACACGGTTTGGTATTCCACTTCAGATAATCCCAAACGTAAGTATCCGAATAGCTGGGAGCTGACCCAGACGCAAGAAGGCCATTGGATTTGCGTAAATACACTCAGAGCTAACGAGCTGGCTTATCAAGCTATTGAGAAAAATGCAATTTCGGAATTATCTGGTTATGAGCAAATTAGCCGCGAAGTGAGTTATGGAAAAGAGAAAAGCCGCATAGATTTATTGTTACAGTCAAAACAAAAGGTTAACTGCTATATTGAAGTTAAATCAGTGACATTATATCAGCAAAATTATGGCTATTTTCCGGATGCAGTCACTATTCGCGGGCAAAAACATTTGCGTGAGCTATCATTGATAGCACAACAAGGCCAGCGTGCTGTCCTGTTATTTGCTGTATTACATTCTGGAATCAGTCAGGTTGCGGCAGCAAAACATATTGATCCTGATTATGCTTTTCTTTTGGAACAAGCATGCAATTCAGGGGTCGAAGTAATCTGTTATAAGGCCAGCATGACAGAAAACGGGATGGTTCTAATTGACAAATTACCTTTTTTATCAATGGGATAATTTGTAAACAGAACATACTGGAGAGCTTAGTTTTGCAATATATTTAGACAGTAAACACGTTTGTCTTCACACCATTGTAAAACTAATGGCAGGAACAATTGCCAACCTCGCAGTCATCTGCTATTTATAGCGGCCTATTTTTTCCCCCCTACTGTTGGGGGGGTCATTTGATAGTGCGAGTGTAAGGAGAAGCATTATGCAAGAAGGGCAAAAACGTAAAACCTCGTCCTTGAGCATTCTCGCCATCGCTGGGGTAGAACCTTACCAGGAAAAGCCAGGCGAAGAATACATGAACGATGCCCAGTTAGAGCATTTCAAGCTGATTCTGGAAGCGTGGCGTAACCAACTCAGGGATGAAGTAGACCGTACTGTATCTCATATGCAAGATGAGGCAGCTAACTTCCCTGATCCAGTGGATCGTGCGGCGCAAGAAGAAGAGTTCAGTCTTGAATTACGTAATCGGGATCGTGAGCGTAAATTGATCAAAAAGATCGAGAAAACGCTGAAAAAAGTCGAAGAGGACGACTTCGGCTATTGTGAATCCTGTGGGGTTGAAATCGGCATCCGCCGTTTGGAAGCTCGCCCTACAGCCGATTTATGTATTGACTGTAAAACATTGGCCGAAATTCGCGAAAAGCAAATGGCTGGCTAATTTTATAGTATAAATACATGAATAGTTACAGTACATAATAAGTACATTGGGGTAAGTACGGCGCTGAATGGCGCCGTATCACCCTACATTAATTCCAATATGACTCAATCTGAACATTCCTCGCTCTATGTCGGGCGATTTGCCCCGTCTCCTTCAGGTGATCTTCATTTCGGCTCTTTAGTGACTGCACTGGGCAGTTATCTACAGGCACGTGCCTGCCACGGAAAATGGCTGATGCGCATTGATGACATAGATCCCCCCCGGGAAGTTGCCGGTGCTGCCAGCCGGATATTGAAGGCACTTGAACACTATGGCCTCAACTGGGATGATAAAGAACTGTACCAATCTCAGCGACATGATGCTTACCGCGCCATTCTCGACCAATTGCAGCAGCAAGGAAAAAGTTATTACTGCACCTGCACTCGCCAGCGCATTCAGCAACTGGGTGGTTTTTATGACGGTTACTGCCGGGAATTACATCTCTGCGCAGACAATGCAGCTATCCGCCTGAAACAACACCATCCGGTTTATGGCTTTCGCGATAAATTGCAAGGTAATATCACCGTATCCACGGAAATGGCGAAAGAAGATTTCATCATTCATCGCAAAGATGGCTTATTCGCCTATAATCTTGTCGTTGTTGTTGATGATAACTATCAGGGCGTCACTGAGATTGTCAGAGGAGCGGACTTAATTGAACCAACCGTTCGTCAAATTTCTCTATACAATCAATTGGGTTTTAAAACGCCGGATTATGTGCATTTGCCTCTCGTACTGAATAAAGAGGGAAATAAACTTTCCAAGCAAAATCATGCCCCGCCGCTCCCGCTGAGCGATCCGAGGCCATTGCTGATTGATGCGTTATCATTTTTAAATCAACCCACAATTGCAGGCTGGCAAGATCTCACTATTGAGCAATTACTTCAGCAAGCAATCGCAGGTTGGAATATAAACGCAGTTCTGCCTGAAAAACATAACGAGTGAAGCGAATAATCGCTAATTTAAATAAAGTGTTTCTATTGGCTTTGTAAGCATTCTCAAAAAATGTCCAGTAAGTTATGATTGGCGGCTGTTTTTTGTTTTCATTGATTAGTCACTATCGAGGTGTACCATTTTTAACCGAGTAGCAACTTTCTGCCGTAATCTGTTGGCCCGTGATAACCGGGAGAAATCCAACACACAGGCAGTCAGTGAAAGGCCAGTCACCGTATCTGACCATTCTGCTCAAACAGAGAGCAGTTCTCCGCGTAGGCGTCGCAGAGAAAATCATTCATCTTCATCATATGCCGATAAAGACAAAATGAAGAAAAAACCCGCAAAGGTAAAGCCTTCGGACACGCCAATTACGGTGATACCACGGGAACAACATCCGATTTCCCGTAAAGATATCAGTGATAATGCACTGAAGGTTCTGTATCGTCTGAATAAATCAGGTTTTCAAGCCTATCTGGTTGGCGGTGGAGTCCGCGACTTGCTGCTGCACAAAAAACCCAAAGATTTTGATATAGCAACCAATGCCACTCCAGAACAGGTTCGCAAACTGTTCCGCAACTGCCGCCTTGTCGGCCGTCGTTTTCGTCTTGCTCATATTATGTTTGGCCCGGATGTCATTGAAGTGGCGACTTTCCGTGGGCCCCATGATCAAGTTGAAAACAACGATCGCAATCAGTCGCACAAAGCACAGAGCGGCATGTTACTGCGCGACAATATTTTCGGCTCGGTCGAAGAAGATGCCGTCCGCCGCGATTTCACCATCAATAGCCTCTATTACGGCATTGAAGATTTCGCCTTGCGGGATTATGTCGGTGGGCTAGCTGATCTCAATGAAGGCATCATCCGCTTAATTGGCGATCCGGAAACCCGCTATCGGGAAGATCCCGTGCGCATGCTGCGTGCTGTCCGTTTTGCCAGCAAGCTGGATATGACCATTGAACCGGCCACTGCCGAACCTATCCCACGCCTTGCTTTCTTATTAGGCGAGATTCCATCTGCGCGTCTGTTCGAAGAATCGCTGAAGTTATTACAATCAGGGCAAGGTTACAGCACTTACAAACTGCTGCGTGAATATCACCTGTTCCAGCCTTTGTTCCCCATGATCCAGCGTGGCTTTACCCAAGGCAATGATTCCCCGATGGAAAGGCTGCTGGTACAGGTATTGAAAAATACCGATCACCGCATCCAGAATGACAAACGCGTTAACCCCGCATTTTTATTCGCAGCCATCTTGTGGTATCCACTGATTGAGCATGCGGAAAAACTGTCACAGGAAGGTGGCTTGCAGTATTACGATGCGTTTGCACTGGCAATGAATGACATTCTTGATGAACAATGCCGTTCCATCGCCATTCCGAAACGCCATACCACCACCATGCGTGACATTTGGCTACTTCAACTTCGTCTGCCGCGCCGCCAAGGCAAGCGGGCAAATAAATTGATGGAGCATCCGAAATTCCGCGCTGCGTACGATTTACTGGAATTACGTGCCAATATTGAGCCGCGCCATGAGTTGAAAGAGTTGGTGAATTGGTGGGCTGAATTCCAGCAATCAACACCTTCCCAACAACGCGGGATGATATCTGAGCTGGGTAACGAGCCGCTCCGCCGCAGGACACGTCCTCGCCGTGCCGGACGCCCCCGCCAGAATAGGGCCAACAGCTAATATGACTCGGGTTTATATCGCCATCGGCAGTAATCAGGCCTCTCCTTTGCAGCAAGTCAATAATGCACTTGCTGCACTGAAAGCTATCCCTGACACCACGTTGGTCGCCCAATCATCTTTCTATCGGACTAAACCGATGGGGCCACAGGATCAGCCTGATTTCCTTAACCTCGCCGTCGCGCTGGACACTCAGTTACCCCCAGAAACATTGCTTGATCACACTCAAGCAATTGAACTGGCACAAGGCCGTGTTCGCAAAAGTGAACGTTGGGGGCCAAGGACTCTCGATTTGGATATTATGCTGTTTGGTGAATATGTCATTGAAACTGAGCGTTTGACCATCCCCCATTACGGCTTGAAACAGCGCGAATTCATGCTTTATCCACTTGCAGAAATTGCCCCCGGCCTTGTATTCCCCGATGGAGAAACACTGGCGGAACGATTGACACAAGTTCCAGAAAACGGCCTGACATTTTGGTAATAACCAACAATTTTATAAAGGAAAGTCATTCAACATCTCATACAACCAAGGCCGATTTCTGGATAATCAGGGTCTATCGTCATTCGGGCATTTTTTAAATCCCTTAGATGAGATAGACCCAATGCCTATACCCACTGGATTTCAAAATGCAGCGCGACAGCAAGGGAACGAATTTGCCCGGCCAACAACGCTGAGACTTGAAAGACGACAGGTATCATTTCAGGTTGTGGGCAACTCACACAGCGACTTGAAAATAAGGTATACCCATTCAGGAGATAATAATGAAACCAACAACCCTGGCTGACCTGCGCCAGTTAAAAAAAGATAAACGCAAGTTCGCGACTATCACCGCTTATGACGCCAGCTTCGCCCATCTTTTTGCCGAACAAGGCATCAATGTTATGCTCATTGGCGATTCACTTGGCATGACTGTGCAGGGATTCGATTCTACCTTACCCGTTACCGTTGAAGATATCTCATACCACACTCGAAGCGTCCGCAATGGCGCACCCTACGCTTTCCTTATCGCTGATTTACCTTTCATGAGTTATGCCACCCCAGAGCAAAGTTTTGCCAATTCCGCCGCCTTGATGCGTGCCGGAGCCAATATGGTCAAAATTGAAGGTGGAGACTGGCTGTGTGACACGGTTACGATGTTGGCCGAACGGGCAGTCCCGGTTTGCGGCCACTTGGGCCTGACCCCGCAATCGGTCAATATATTGGGTGGTTATAAAGTACAGGGGCGCAGCGAAGATGCAGCCCAGAAATTATTCGATGATGCCATTGCCTTGGAAAAAGCGGGGATGCAATTACTCGTACTGGAATGTGTTCCGGTCGAATTGGCAAAACGTATCACTGAGGCGCTGGAAATTCCGGTTATTGGCATCGGTGCCGGCAATATGACTGACGCGCAAATTCTTGTCATGCATGATGCCTTGGGCATTACCGCCAGAGCCCCTAAATTTGCCAAAGATTTCCTTAAAGAAACCGGCAACATACGGGATGCCATCAATCTCTATATTGAAGAAGTTGAAAGTGGTGCCTATCCTGATGGGGCACATTCGTTCAACTGATGTTCTTTCAACCAACATTCTCTCAACTGTTCTCTCAATCAAACTAACAGAATAGTTGCCAGCATGACTGCTATTAAAGGAGTACAGCAATGCTGATTATAGAAACAACCCCCATTTTACGCCGTGAAATCCGCCGCTGGCGTCAGGCGGGAAAACGCATCGCCTTTGTTCCAACAATGGGGAATCTACATGACGGGCACTTGGCTTTGGTTGATACCGCCAAAGCGCAGGCTGATGTCGTTATTGTCAGTATTTTCGTGAATCCAATGCAATTTGACCGGGAAGACGATTTGGTCAACTATCCACGCACATTGCAGGAAGATTGCGAAAAACTGAACCGTCACAATGTTGAGCTGGTTTTTGCTCCCAGTGCTGGCGAAATGTATCCGAATGGGTCGAACAGCAATCAGACGTTTGTCGAAGAGCCAGAACTCTCTCATATACTGGAAGGTGTCAGCCGTCCGGGGCATTTCCGTGGCGTGACCACCGTTGTCAGCAAGTTATTTAATCTGATCCAGCCTGACTTAGTTTATTTTGGCGAAAAAGATTTTCAGCAATTACAGGTTATCCGCAAAATGATTGCCGATATGGCTTACGATATTACATTGGTTCCTGTACCCACTGTTCGTGATAAAAATGGGTTGGCACTCAGCTCACGCAATAATCTTTTATCCTCTGAAGAGAAAAAAGTTGCCCCCGTACTTTATCAGGTTATGCAGGTTATCGCAGAAAGGCTGCAACAGGGCGAGCGTGATATCGAACAATTAGTGGATCAGGCCTCCTCCCGCCTACGGGAAGAAGGTTTTATGCCGGATGAAATATTTATCCGTGATGCAAAAAATCTGGCGCCATTGACAAGACAAAGCAAAAAAGCTGTGATCTTGATGGCTGCATGGTTAGGCCAAACACGTTTGATTGACAATCAGCAGGTTGATTTAGCTGACTAAATATACGCCCTATGGTTTTCGAGTTGCCTCGAAACCCAAGGGAGTATACCTCCCAGCCACCTTCAGCCACAGAAATCACTGTGTGGCCGGCGTGGCTGGGTGGCGGGAATGAATGAACGATCACCCTTTTTGGTTTGATGAAAAGGGAACATTTACGCCACATAGAGTTAATTAAGGAGTACAAATACCTTTATTCCCCCGTTGATAACCATAATTCGTTAAAAATAACTCGCTTAAATGCCATCGTGCTGTTTCTGTGCCAAAGCAACTGACGGAGAATAATACTTGCACTGAATGTCATTAGACACGAGAGAAATAAAATCAGACATTTCAACCCTGCCCAAATCTTCACCCGTTCCCATTCGTAACGAGAGCTGATTTGATTCAACTTCCGCATTTCCGATAACAATTAAATAGGGTATTTTCATTAGCGTATTCTCACGGATCTTATAGCCAATTTTTTCATTTCGTATATCTAATTTGACTTTCAGCCCATGAGCTTTCAGTTTATCGTGCAAATCTCTACAAAAGTCTGTTTGCTTCTCTGAAATATTCATAATGGCAATCTGGTGTGGGGCAAGCCAGGTAGGGAGTGCACCGGCATAGTGTTCAATCAATATTCCAATAAAACGTTCTACGGAGCCAAGCATGGCCCGGTGCAACATGACCGGAACTTCTTTGTTCCCTTGTTCATTAATAAATCTGGCGCCCAAGCGATCAGGAATCATATGATCCAGCTGTATTGTTCCGCACTGCCACTCTCTTCCCATACGATCTTTTAAATGAAATTCAACTTTTGGGCCGTAAAATGCGCCTTCTCCCGGCAATATTTCATAGTTGAATCCCGCTTTTTTTACTGCATCCTGTAATATTGTTTCAGCGCGATCCCACACTTCATCTGAGCCGATTCTCTTCTCTGGACGTGTAGCGATTTTAATTGCTATGTTTTTCTGTTCGAAACCAAAGTCTTGGTAAACTTGAAAAACTTGCCCAGTAAATAGAGCAACTTCAGAAAGAATTTGGCTTTCTTGGCAAAAAATATGCCCATCATCTTGCACCATCGATCTGACGCGCATCAGGCCACGTAAACTTCCTGATGGCTCATAACGATGGCAGCAACCGAATTCAGCATATCGAATCGGTAAATCTTTGTAACTCCTTAGCCCATCATTAAAAACCTGAATATGACATGGGCAATTCATGGGTTTTACAGCATATTCCCTCCCTTCAATATGTGTCACAAACATATTCTCGGAATATTTGTCTGTATGACCTGATTTTTTCCAAAGACTTCTGTCGACTAATTGAGGGGTCTGGATCTCGTCATAACCAAAAGATTCCAGACGTTCGCGGATGTAGTTCACTATTGTTTTATTAATTGCCCAGCCTTTCGCATGCCAAAAAACCATGCCCGGCGCTTCTTCCTGCATATGGAAGAGATCAAGCCGCTTGCCAATATTGCGGTGATCGCTTTTCTCTGCTTCTTTTAAAGCTGCCAAGTATTCATTTAATTCATTTTCAGAATTCCAGGCTGTTCCGTATATGCGTTGCAGCGATTGATTATTTGAATCGCCGCGCCAATAAGCGCCAGAGACTTTCAATAACTTAAAATGACGTAGAAAACGAGTATTAGGAACATGAGGGCCTCTGCACATATCCACATATTCTTCGTGAATGTACAAATTGACATGCGTGATAGATTTATCCAACCCTTGGATGATTTCTACTTTGTAAGGCTCATTACGTTCAGAGAAAACGCGAATGGCTTCATCCAGCGTGACTCTTTTTCGGATCACATCATAATTTTTCTTCACTAATTTTTGGATGCGTTGTTCTATCGCGGCAATATCATCCAAAGAAAAAGGTGCGTGGTCAATGTCATAATAAAAACCGCCCTGAATGACCGGGCCAATAGCCATTTTAGCGTCAGGATACAATTGCTTAACCGCATGCCCGATTAAGTGGGCAAAAGAGTGACGTATTATTTCTATCCCGTCAGGATCTTTATCCCTGATGATATTCACTTCTGAATCATCAATAATAAGCTCGCAGAGATCAACTAACTGACCGTTAACTTTACCGGCAACGGCTGATTTGGCCAGACTTGTACTGATGTATTTTGCAATATCAAGAACGGATACAGGGCATTCAAATTCTTTTTGTTCACCATTTGGAAATATAATCATAGGAATGAATTTAACCTCTCTAACTTGAGCCTTATAGTAAAAATACAATTAATATTTAAATCACACTGCAATAGAGAGTTTCCAACGCCAAAGCGTAATCAGGAACATCATTTATTAATAAATGGCCCAATCAGTTATTGGTGAAGAAACTGTAAATAAGACAATAACATCAAAAAACAAATAAACAATAATTAATTCACTTCGTATTGCATAATGCACTTTGTTATATTTTCGGCATGAATCTGAGAAAATATCTAACATGACCTTCTTCTTTCAAGTTGCCTCTTTATTTTCTGCATTCATCCTCTCCTGTCACGCAGTTATCTATGCTGCCAGTGATTAATAAAAGGCTCCTACCGTTCACCATAGGCCAGCCTTTGTCTGGGTAAATTCGTTTCCGACGAACTTGTCATTCCTTTGCCACCGCGATGTAATTCTAAATCTATTGTGTATAGATGATTATATATATTTAACATAATAGATGGTTCCTTATGCTATCTATTATTTTATTTTCGATAAAGTAACTATCATTTAATGATAGCTATATAATAGAGTAACAACCCGGAGCCAGGCCATGTTCTTTCTATTAGTATCGGGCTGTAATGAGTTTTTATTTCTATAGAAAGAAAAAATCTTACTTTTATAATTTTGCCATTTAAAGAATAATAACCATCCGGAAATAAATTAATGATGTGAGAATATTTTATGTCTCCATTAGGTTTCAAGAGGCTGTACAATAGGAAAAAACGAATTTTTTAAGTCTAAAAAGCTGCAACTTGAAAAACGAAGGGTATATACCTCAATTTACAGGGATGCAAATACAAATCAGACAGATAAAAAATAGAAAAGCCTGCTGGTGAGACTGGTTCTTCTGCTTTTTGGTTCTTAAGCTGCTGCACTACTGGTAGCCTTCGGTAGCACGATAGAATCTTCCCTCAATTTGGTGAAATCAAATAATAGTAAATAGTTTTAGTGAATTCATGCTGGTAATTTCCTAACAGGAGGAGTACTATGTACTCCACAAAAGGAGATTGGCCAGTGAGTCATGCAATAGAATTTATCGAAACAAGTATATTTACTCAACAAATAAAAGAGATTGCTACTGATGATGAGCTTAAAGAGCTGCAACGAGAGCTTATCGAGTCACCAGAAAAAGGTGATTTAATACGTGGGACTGGTGGATTACGTAAAATCAGAATGGCTACAGGTTCACAAGGAAAAAGTGGCAGTACCAGAGTTATTTACCTACTGGTGACCAAAGAGGTTATTTATTTGGTAATGGCTTATCCGAAAAATAAAAAGGATAGTTTAACGGATGCCGAAAAAGCAGAACTGAAGAAGCTAACAAAATTACTGAAAGGCGAGGTGTAACATGAGTTTTTTTGACGAGTTGAAAACATCTCTGGAAGAAGCTGTTGAAGTTAAACAGGGTAATAAAAACGCAGCACGTGTGACCCGATATGAGGTTGCTGATGTAAAAATGATTCGTGCTCAACTGAATATTTCACAAACAGAAATGGCAGAAGCGTTAGGTACCAGTCTCGACACCATTAAAAGCTGGGAGCAAAAGCGTCGAAATCCAACCGGGCTGGCAGCAAAAGTGCTAGCTATCATCCAAGAAGATCCTGATTTCTATAAAACTCTTGCGGCGCATTAATTAATGCACCGCATTATAATCATTTGTATCGTCACGCCCCCATTGGTGGAAAATAGACATTCACGCCAAATAATGGGTTAAGAAAAGCGTTTTATGGAATATCGCTATGTGGAGTCCCTACTTCGCTTTAATCCGTGGCGAAGTAGGGAACTGAGGAAATAAAGGAAATTACGTTCTTAGGCCTCGGCCTGATTCAATTAAATACCAAGCCAGAAAATAAAACACAATGATAAAAGCACTCAGCATTCCCAATGTCATTGCCAATGAAACATCAGTAATACCAAGGAAGCCATACCGGAACCCACTAACCATATAGACTATCGGATTCAGCTTGGATACAGCCTGCCAGAACTCAGGCAGTAAAGTCAGGGAATAAAACACACCACCCAAATACGTCAGCGGAGTCAGCACAAACGTTGGAATGATGCTGATATCATCGAACGTTTTCGCAAAAATGGCATTCAGCAACCCTGCCAGTGAAAAGAGAATAGATGTTGCCAACAAGGTAATTACGACCATTCCCCATGAATGTATCTGTAATGGTACGAACAAGAGGGAAACCAATGTCACTAAAATACCCACCATGACCCCACGGGCCACGCCACCGCCAACAAACCCCGCAATGATGATATGGGTTGGCACTGGTGCAACCAGCACTTCTTCAATGCTACGTTGAAATTTGGCACCAAAAAAAGAGGAAGAGACGTTCGAATAAGAGTTGGTGATCACCGACATCATGATCAAGCCCGGCACAATAAACTGCATATAACCAAAACCCCCCATTTCGCCAATACGGGAACCCACCAGATTACCGAAGATAACGAAATAGAGGGACATGGTGATTACAGGAGGAAGTAACGTTTGTACCCAAATACGACCAAAACGAGTGATTTCTTTTGCCCAAATGGTTTTCAGAGCCACCCAGTACAATTGGAACA
Organism: Xenorhabdus santafensis; assembly: GCF_033949405.1. Classification (NCBI taxonomy): domain Bacteria; kingdom Pseudomonadati; phylum Pseudomonadota; class Gammaproteobacteria; order Enterobacterales; family Morganellaceae; genus Xenorhabdus; species Xenorhabdus santafensis. Next base: position 190,042 of record NZ_VCDN01000014.1, read on the forward strand.
TTATTTGTCTCCTTGATTATTATTAGTCAATCCAACAAATAGTTCTTCCAGACGATTTGCTTTATTGCGCATGCTGTTGATTTGAATTCCCTGAGCACTCAACTGAGCGAAAATGTCATTTAACCCCTGCCCGCGCTTAACATCGACTTCCAGCGTAACCGCATCCAGCTGGCGATAGTCGTAACCTTCAATTATCGGCGCTGTGCCTTTTGGTGCTAAATCGAGCAAGAACGTTTCAAGTTCAAGCTGGCTGAGCAGATTTTTCATGCTGGTGTTTTCGACCAGCTCACCATGTTGAATAATGCCAATATTGCGGCACAGCATTTCTGCTTCTTCCAGATAGTGAGTTGTCAAAATAATCGTCGTCCCCTGCGCATTCAGATTTTTCAAAAACTCCCACATCGATCTGCGCAGTTCGATATCCACGCCCGCCGTTGGCTCATCAAGGATTAGCAGCTGAGGTTGGTGCATTAAGGCACGGGCAATCATCAAGCGCCGTTTCATGCCACCAGATAAGCGAATTGCTCTTTCGTTACGTTTTTCCCAAAGATCCAGTTGGGTAAGATAGATTTTCGCCCTTTCCAGCGCGATATTGCGCGGTACGCCATAATACCCGGCCTGAAACAGCAAAATCTGAATAACGGTTTCAAACGGGTTAAAATTGAACTCTTGCGGGACAAGCCCGAGTTGACGTTTCGCATTGACAAGATCCGTATCAGTATCGTAACCAAATACCTTGACCTTACCGTGGCTTTTATTCACCAGTGAGCTGATGATACCAATTGTGGTCGACTTTCCTGCGCCATTCGGCCCTAAAAGCGCATAGAAATCCCCTGCATTTACACATAAATCAATTCCCCGCAGCGCTTTCACTCCACCCGCATAGGTTTTCGTGAGCTGCGTCAATTCCAATGCATATGCCATAAGTAAAAAACACCTTAAATTTTTTGCTATTTTTTGAGTGCAAGATAGAAATTATGCCACTATTTTTCCTACATTTCTTTGCAATGACAGGGATCACATAAAAAACATGGCTCAATAAAATATTAAATTCTCAATTAATGTTGTATATGATTCTATCTCAAAAATGTTGCCAGGCTACTCGTTATGATGAAAAAGATTGAAGAGCTGTTTGCGAGGAACAAACAGTGGTCAAAATCCGTAAATGAAGAAAACCCACATTTTTTCAAGGATTTGTCGAAAGCACAAAAACCTCATTTTCTGTGGATAGGTTGTTCAGATAGCCGTGTTCCTGCGGAAAAACTGATTGATGCTGCGCCGGGTGACCTTTTTGTTCACCGAAATGTTGCCAACCTTGTAATCCATACCGATTTAAACTGTTTATCAGTTGTGCAATATGCTGTTGATGTCTTACAGGTAGAACATATCATCATCTGCGGTCACTATGGCTGCGGTGGTATTGAAGCTGCTGTAGATGGCACTGAATTGGGATTAATCAATAATTGGCTGCTTCATATTCGCGATTTATGGTACAAGCACAGTTCCATGCTCGGTGAACTGCCACCCCATGAACGCTTGAACCGCTTATGCGAATTAAATGTCGTTGAACAAGTTTATAACCTCGGGCATTCAACCATTATGCAATCTGCTTGGAAGCGCGGGCAAAAAGTGATGATTCACGGTTGGGTATATGGTTTGAAAGATGGCGAACTGCATGATTTGGATATCACCGCTGACAGCCGGGAAAAGCTGGAGCTTAATTATCGTCAGGCGATTGCCAAACTGTCTCAAATCAAATAATGCATTGAATGAAAGCAGTTGCTGCTTTGAAGACTGTTATTTTGAAAAACCGTGATTTTGGGTAACCGTTACCTTAAAAAATGCACCAAAACAAATGGCAGCTATCTGCTGCCATCTGCTCACCGCACTAAAATTACATTTGCTTGATGTAAAAATTAATCTTCCAGCAAAGTAACATGCCCAATGTAAGGCAAATGGCGGTAGTGCTGTGCATAATCGATGCCGTAACCAACAACAAACTTATCTTCGATCGAATAACCAATCCACTCAACTGGAACATCAACTTCACGGCGAGATGGCTTGTTCAACAACGTACAAATCGCTAGTGAATTCGGCCCGCGCAATCCCAGAATTTCACGGATTTTCTTCAGTGTATTGCCCGAATCAATAATGTCTTCAACGATCAACACATCTTTGCCACGAATGTCTTCATCCAGATCCTTGAGGATTTTTACATCGCGGGTAGAACTCATTTCATTGCCATAACTGGATGCGGTCATAAAATCCACTTCGTGAGGAACCTGTACTTCACGGCATAGATCAGCCATAAATATAAACGATCCTCTCAACAAACCAATCAGCACGAGTTCACGATCGCTATTGCGATAATGTTCTGTAATCTGTTGGCCCAGTTCAGCAATACGTTGTTTAACCTCCTGTTCGGAGATCATCACTTCTACAATATGTTTCTTCATCAATATAACCAGTTGATTTTGTTTTAAATAATCACAAACCAAATCCAAAGTGGATGTAATTATTTACACATCGCTCAATACCATAAGCTCACCGAGCGCATAAAATAACACTCTATGCGATCAGAACAAACCCTATTCGTTAATACACCGTTAAATTTCTTTCAGGTATAAAAAACGGTAATTTCCATAAAATTAAGGAAATAAAGTTTAGCTAACAAAGATATGAATATGTTAATTTAAGCAAAATGGTAGAAAATCAGTATAATAGAAATTATGCAAAAAATTACCTTACTCACATATATTCTGGTTTTGTTTGGTTTTACTCAACCCGCAAAAGCCCTGTCCGAAAGCGAATCTGAAGACCTTGCGGATTTGACAGCCGTCTACATCTATCTGAAGTATGACTGTGGCTACAAGCAGATCTCAAATCGTGAAATCAGACGCACAATTATCTATTTTGCCCAACGCAACAAGTGGGATCTCAGTAACTATGACGGTCAGTTAATGGAGGAACTGAATCAATTAGGATATAACGACTTGAAGGGAATCGGCCTGCCCCACGAGGTGAAATGCCTCTCTCTTGCACAAAGGTCTTTAAGTCTGCTCGCTTATGTAAAATAATTTCGTTTAATACCGCCAAAGGTAAATTTCGCGATGCAACTACGTTAATAGTTCGTTATGATGTGCGCCTATCCCCTGTTAACAAGCAATGGAGGAATACCGGGACATGTCAAAAAAAGAAATTTGGTATGAAACACTACATTCCAATTTCGGGCAGTATTTCGCAGTTGAAAATGTGCTTTACCACGACAAAACCGAACATCAAGACCTGATCATTTTTGAAAATACAGAATTAGGTCGCATCATGGCTCTGGATGGTGTAATACAAACCACTGAGCGAGATGAGTTTATCTATCATGAAATGATGGCTCATGTTCCATTATTTGCCCACGGTCAGGCCAAACGCGTCTTGATCATCGGTGGAGGTGATGGTGGGATGCTTCGCGAAGTTTGTCGCCATCAGTACCTCGAAAATATCACTATGGTTGAAATTGATGCTGGCGTCGTTGAGTTTTGCCGTCAATATTTACCTAACCATAGCGCTGGCGCTTATGATGATCCTCGTTTCAGTTTGGTGATTGATGACGGTACTCATTTTGTAACAAACACCACTGATAAGTTCGATATCATCATTTCTGACTGCACAGATCCCATGGGCCCTGGGGAAAGTTTATTTACCTCAGAATTCTATGCGGGTTGCGCTCGCTGCCTGAATGAAGGCGGTATTTTTGTCGCCCAAAACGGCGTTTGTTTCTTGCAACAAGATGAAGCCGTCGATAGCCATAAAAAACTGAATCACTATTTCGCCGACAGCTGTTTCTATCAGGCCGCTGTGCCAACCTATTATGGTGGGATCATGACATTTGCGTGGGCAACCCAAAACCCTGCTTTGCGCCAAATATCGCTGGAAACGTTGCAACAACGTTTCAAAGATTCAGCCATTAATTGTCGTTATTACACACCAGCCATACATTCAGGAAGTTTTGCTTTGCCGCAGTACTTGATAAATGCACTATACCCAATGGACTCCTAGTGGCATCAAGAAGGCAAGAAAGTGAGTCTCCGGGAACATTAATAACCGTATATTTATAACAACGGTAGCCGGGGTAAACGAGTGCAGCCAACAAAAATGCAACTTGAAAGACAACGGATATATCTGGAAACCAATAATCACCCATCAGCCGGGAGGTGAATTAAATTGCGCAAACTGAAATTGCACGGCTTTAACAATCTAACAAAAAGCTTAAGTTTTTGTATTTATGATATTTGTTATGCAAAGACGAAAGCCGATCGCGACAGTTATATCGCGTACATTGATGAACAGTACAATGCTACCCGACTCACTGAGATTCTCAGTGAAACCTGTTCAATCATTGGTGCAAATATTCTTAACATTGCCCGACAAAACTATGACCCCCAAGGGGCGAGTGTCACTATTCTGATTAGTGAGGAACCTATTGATCCTGCGCTAGTAGATAATACAGAGAACCCGGGCCCGCTTCCTGATTCTGTTGTTGCTCATTTAGATAAGAGCCATATTTGTGTACATACCTATCCAGAAAGCCATCCTGATGGCGGTTTATGTACTTTCAGAGCAGATATCGAAGTATCAACCTGTGGTGTCATCTCTCCCTTAAAAGCTCTGAACTACCTTATCCACGAATTGGAATCTGACATCGTAACAATGGATTATCGCGTCCGAGGTTTTACCCGTGATATTGATGGCGTAAAACATTATATCGACCATGAAATTAATTCCATACAAAACTATGTTACTGAGGAAATTCAATCTCAGTACCATATGCTTGATGTCAATATTTTTCAGGAAAATCTTTTTCATACCAAAATGATGTTAAAAACATTTGATCTTAATGAGTATTTATTTAATACCACAGCAGAAGAATTGAATGACATGGAAAAGAAAGAGATTACTCGCCTACTTAAGAAAGAGATCCAAGAAATCTATTACGGTAGAAACATTCCTGATCTATAAAAATTCACATTATATTAACTTATGTGGCTGGCAACTTTCACTTGCCAGTCATTGATTTCCTCAGTTAATCACCTACCGTATCTAATATACTCAATGAATTATTCATTTAAGTACGATTATCCTTTTCTTAAAATAAATGAATTAAATTTGT